>CAXGXG010000035.1:0-10281 GCA_964013525.1 uncultured Alphaproteobacteria bacterium
CCCCACAAAACAGCGGCCATCAAATTTATGGATGACCTGTCCCCCCGTGCTTCGGCCATCGGTGCGGTCAATACGATTGTTGTGATGAATGACGGCGGCCTGTTGGGCGATAATACAGATGCCTTTGGATATATTGAGGGGCTGACCCACCAAATCCCTGAATGGCGCGATCATGTTCTGCGCGTTGCCGTCATCGGCGCAGGCGGCGCCGCACGCGCCGTTGCCTATGGCTTGATCGAGGAGAATGTTGAGCAGGTTTGCATCTTTAACCGCACGCTTGCCAACGCCAAAGAGGTGGTTGAAGGTTTGTCCCATATCAAGACAAAATCTGAACTGAACACCGACAGCTTCGACGCGCTTCAATCCCGCCTTAGCGAATTTGACCTGATTATCAATACAACCCCCTTGGGAATGAAGGGGCAAAAGGCTTTGCCGATTGACCTTTCAAAGGCCAAGGATACGGCCATTATCTCCGACATTGTTTACAATCCGCGGATCACGCCCTTGCTGCAAGATGCATCCGATCGCGGCCTCAAAACAGTTGAGGGTATGCATATGTTGGTTTATCAGGGCGCACCCGGTTTTGAATATTGGTTTGGCGACCACCCTGAAATTTCTGATCCTGTGATTGAACATATGCTTGAGGCGTTAAAATGATTGTCCTTGGCCTGACAGGATCCATCGGTATGGGCAAAACGACGGTTGCCCGCATGATGGGCGATATGGGTATTCCCTGTCATGATGCGGACGCCGCTGTTCACGCATTATTGGGTCCAAATGGCGGCGCGGTCAAATCGGTTGGAGAGATCTTTCCCGATGTCATTGAAAATACCGATCCACCCGGTGGCCCCTATGTCAATCGCCAAAAACTCGGCCAAATCGTTTTTCAGGATGATGATGAGCTGAAAAAGCTGGAAGCCATCCTTCACCCCCTCACCATTGACGCCAGCCGCGAATTTATCGAGGATTGCCGATCCAAAGACCTTGAATTTGCCTTGCTGGACATTCCTTTGTTATTCGAAACGGGGGGACAGAACCGTGTTGACGTAACACTGTGTGTCACAGCCAAGGCCGAGACACAACGCGCCCGCGTTCTGGCGCGACCCAATATGACGGTTGAAAAATTTGAACAAATTCTGGCCCGTCAGATGCCGGATGCGAAAAAACGCGAACTTTCGGACTATATCATTCATACGGACGTGTCCATGGATGATACGCATGATCAAATCGTCACCATTTTGGACGAAATAAGGAAAAACAGATGAACAAAGCTCTCTATACACTCTCGGCTCTTTTGATTATGGCTGGCATGGATCCCGCTTTGGCGCAGACTGTCATCCGTGACCGCACAATGGACCGTCCGGTTGTCACCGAAGAAAACTCTCAACTTGATGATATGGCCGAAGTGGACGACAGCGACATCATTGATGACGAAGAAGACGACACCGAAGTCGAAGACAACGAAATTGACATGTCCGAGGACAATGCCCCGGCCCCGGGCGACAGCGTCATCATCCGCGAAGATGACCGCACGATCATCATTCAGCCCAGTGCCGAGGATTACCGCCGCATCCGCGGTCTGGATACGGACGAAGACACCCTGAATGGCGATGATGACGATGATGAAAGCACTGTTGTCCTCAGTGATGAGGAACAGGCCTACGCCGATTTTGCCGATAACAATGACCTTAGCGAATTTGTCAGGTTTTTAGAGACGGCCAATCTTGATGAAATCCTGCAAACCGGTGCATCCTATACAATTTTTGCGCCGACCAACGCGGCCTTTCGCCGTTTAAAGCTGCAGGAAAAAGACCGCCTGAACAGCCCGTCACGCATCGATGATATGCGCCAACGCATGGCCTATCATATTGTGCCGGGCCTTTACTATGCGGATGAACTGCCGACCGGGCCGTCACGCCTTAACAATTTGGAAGGTGGAAAAATCAGCCTGCGCAAGGGGGCCAATAATATCCATGTTGAAAATGGCCGCGTGCGCAGTGACGATTTGGAATATGGGCACCTTCTGGTTCACAAAATTGATGCGGTTCTGACCCCTTCGCGATAATGTCGGGCCACAGCATCGGCACTGTCCAAACCAATATCAAAATTGGCGGCGCTGTGTGTCAGGGCCCCAATTGAAATCACATCGACACCCGTGGCCGCAATATCGCCAATTGTTTTTAGTGTGACATTGCCTGATGCCTCCAACACAGCCTTGGTCGGGTTGTTCTGAACGGCTGTTTTCATATCCGCGCAGCTCATGTTATCCAGCATAATAATATCTGCCAGGCCTGCGGCCTGCACCGCGCGGTATTGATCCAGATTATCAACCTCAATTTCAATTTTCACCGTATGTCCGGCATAGGCACGTGCGGCTTCCAATGTTTTGACAATATCGCCACCATTGGCCGCAATATGATTGTCCTTGATCATCATGGCATCATCCAGGCGCATTCGGTGGGGAAGCCCCCCGCCGCAACGCACCGCATGTTTTTCAAAAATACGAAGCCCCGGTGTGGTTTTGCGTGTCGCCGCAACCTTGGCCGAATGCGGGGCACAGGCCGCTTGCATCTTGGCTGTTAAGCTGGCAATTCCCGACATATGCCCCAAATAGTTCAAAGCCACCCGTTCGGCCATCAGAATGGATCGCACCGCCCCCGTTATTGTGGCAATACTATCGCCCGGGCTGACACGCGCGCCATCATTCAACAGGATTTCGACATCCAGATTGGGATCGGCAATCAAAAAAGCATCCTTTGCAATCTGAACACCGCTCAGAACCCCCTTGCCGCGTGAGACGAGGATATATTCCCCCTCAACATCCGCGCCTATGGTCGCCAGACTTGTGATATCGCCGCCGAGGCCTAAATCTTCCTGTAAAGCCGCTTCGATAATCGGGCGGGTCAAATTTTGGGCGAGGGTAAATTGTTGCGTCATTGGTAAACCTCCTGTTTTATTCTCTTAAGATCCGTTTGTGCATGATGAATATTGTCTTTGGCAAAAGCCAAATCACCACTGCGCTTTAAAACTTGTCGGCAATTCAGCGACGGATCCGTATAGGGATAATCTGCACGGGTATGGCCGCCGCGGCTTTCTTTTCGGTTCAAGGCCGCTTTGGCAATCAGGGTGGCCACCCATGCCGCATCTGTGATTTCAGCATCCAGTCCTGCGTAATGGCGGCTGATATCTTCAAAACAGGCAATGGCATCGCCTAACCCTTCTGCATGGCGCACCAGGCCGACATTCTCGGTCATCGCGCGCCGTATGGCATTCAAAACGCGTTTGCGTTCATTACCGCAAATCAATGTTCCCCTGTCGTCTGATGCGCGGGGGGCAGGTAGTCGTCGCAAATCTGTCTGGGGTGCAGTTGATTTTCGAATATATTCTGCACATAAACGTCCGGTCACCACCCCCTCTAACAGTGAGTTGCTAGCCAGACGGTTGGCACCATGCAGGCCTGTACTGGCGGCCTCACCAATAACAAACAGGCCCGCAACATTGGTTTTTCCGGTCGCATCCGCCTTAACCCCACCCATGTGGTAATGGGCCGCAGGTGCAACCGGCAGCAAATCTGTTTTCGGGTTCAGGCCACAACGCTCAACTGTCTTTTTCAATGTTTTAAATTCCGCAATGTCCAGTCCACGGCAGTCCAGATAAACACGATGTCCTTTCGCCATTTGGTCGCCCATCGCCCGTGCCACAATATCGCGCGGCGCCAAATCCGCCAAAGGATGCAGGCTTTCCATGAAATATATCCCCTCTTCGGTGCACAGGCGCGCGCCTGCCCCGCGAACCGCCTCGCTGATCAGCGGGGTTTTCTCACCACAGGTTTCATGAACCAGCGCTGTGGGGTGAAATTGTGCGAATTCAATATCTGCAAGCTCAGCCCCTGCCCGCCACGCCATGGCCATGGCGCGTCCCATATTGCCGGAAGGGTTGGTCGTTGTTTGATAAAGACCGCCCGCGCCCCCAGTCGCCAGAATGACCTGTGGCGCACGGACAATCCCCCATTTGGTTTGGACGCCATTGACCATTCCACCACGTCCGATGATCAGATCTGTTACTTCGCACCCCTCCAAAATATCAATATGGTTTGCAGACTCAACAGCCTGCCACAAAGGCGGCATCAGCGCTTCGCCAAAACTATCACCTGAATCCCCATGCAAAACACGGGCTGTGCGATGGCCGCCTTCGCGCGCGCAACTATAACCTTTATCACCTTTGCGGAACTGAACACCGTTATGTTCTAGATAGGAAACCGCGTGTATTGCGCGATTAATGATCTCATAAATTGTAAATACATCTGTCAGTCCTGCGGCTGCGTTTACGGTGTCTTCCACGTGTAATCTTGCATGGTCCTTTATGCCTATGGCCGCCGCAATTCCACCCTGTGCGCGTACGCTTGAACAGTCCGATTGAACACGCCCCCGCGTAATCAAGCCAACACGCAATGGGGCCAATGACAAAGCCGCCGTACTTCCCGCCACGCCTGAACCGACGACCAAAACATCATAGTGAAAATTTGCCATCCTACCCTCCTTGGGTTCATGATGATTTTTAAGACGCCGCCAGCATCCGTTCGACGGCCGTACGCGCACGTTTAGCAATGTCAGGGTCCACCAAAACCTCGTGCTGTCGTGTCTGAAGTGTCTCCAGAATCTTTGGCAGGGTGATCCGTTTCATATGCGGGCACAAATTACATGGGCGGACAAATTCAACATTCGGATTTTGCACAGCAACATTGTCCGACATTGAACATTCGGTGATCATGACCACGCGCGGTGGCTGGTTGTTTGTCACGTAATCGGCCATCGCCTTGGTCGAACCTGAGAAATCGGCCTCATCCACCACCTCAGGCGGGCATTCAGGGTGCGCAAGAATAACGGCATCCGGCCAGCTTTTTCGGAATGCGCGAATATTTTCAGGTGTGAAACGTTCATGAACCTCACAACTGCCGGCATAGGTCAAAATGGTTTTCTTGGTCTGTCGCGCAATGTTTTTGGCCAGATACTGGTCTGGGATCATCAATACCCGGTCCGATTCCAGGCTTTCAACGATCTTCAACGCATTTGACGATGTACAACAGATATCTGATTCGGCCTTCACCTCGGCCGACGTGTTGACATAGGTCACAATCGGCACGCCCGGGTATTTTTCACGGAGTAAACGAACATCAGCCGCTGTTATAGATGAGGCGAGCGAGCAGCCGGCCTCCATATCCGGGATCAGAACGGTTTTTTCAGGGCTTAGGATTTTTGAGGTTTCTGCCATAAAATGTACACCTGCCTGCACAATCAGCTGGGCATCGGTTTTGGCGGCCTGCTGCGCCAATTGCAGGGAATCACCTGCAAAATCTGCCACACAGTTGAAAATTTCAGGTGTCATATAGTTATGCGCCAAAATGACCGCCCCCATTTCTTTTTTCAGGTGGTTAATCTCGTATATATAGGGGGCATAGGCCGCCCATTCCATTTCGGGAATGACTTTTGACACCCTTTGGTAAAGGGCATCGGTTTCGCGTGCAATGGCCGCTGTCATTTCCGGCACAAATGGTTTTTCCAACAGATCAACTGACATTTCAAAACTCCTTAACTATTAATACTCATATTGAGTATATTTAATATGTGCTCATCTTGAGCATAAGTCAAGCGCTTTTCTGAAAGTTTTTTTTGTTATAGTCTTTAGGCAACACGAATGAAGGATAGACGATGAAAACCCTGATCATTATTCCCGCCCGTTATGGCTCAACCCGCCTGCCTGGAAAACCCTTGGCCATGATCCATGGCAAAACGATGCTGCAGCGCGTCTATGAATTGGCGCAAAAAGCGGCATCTCTGCGGGAGGATGTTGATATTCTGATCGCGACTGAGGACCAACGCATTATCGATCACGCCAATGATTTGGGTGCACAGGCCGTCATGACGCCCGAGAGTTGCCAGACGGGGACAGATCGTGCGCATGCCGCCGTCAAGGCCGCAGACCTGTCGCCTGATGTTGTTTTGAACCTGCAGGGTGACGCCCCGCTAACGCCCGTGCACTTTATTACGGATATGATTGATGCCTTTCAATCCGATCCTGCGCCTGATGTTGTCACCCCCGCCTATCGGCTAAGCTGGACGCAACTGGATGACCTGCGCAGGTCCAAACAGGAAACACCTTTTTCAGGAACCACCGTAATTGCAGGGCCGCGGGGGCGCGCATTGTGGTTTTCAAAAAACATTATCCCTGCCATTCGTAAGGAAGATTCCCTGCGCAAGTCTGAAGCCCTGTCCCCTGTTATCCGTCACATCGGGTTGTACGCGTACAGCTATCCGGCCCTTGCGCGCTATGTTGAAATGGAACAAAGCCGATATGAAGAGCTGGAGGGGTTGGAGCAGCTGCGCCTTTTGGAAAACGGGTTCACCATTCAATTGGCCATTATTGATCCGAAAGGTCAGCCGATTCACGGTGGTATCGATTCGCCAGAAGATATTATCAAGGCCGAACAGATCCTAAGTGGTGGAGGTATCACCGTATGAGCAGCACAACAACCCGTATGATTATTGCCCGTCACGGCAATACCTTTGGCCCTGGGGATACGCCCACGCGCGTCGGGGCAAAAACAGACCTGCCCCTGGTTGAAAAAGGCCGCCTTCAGGCTGAACAGTTGGGTAAATGGCTGTCCCAACAGCCGCAAATGCCCACGCATGTTATTGCGGGCCCGTTAAAGCGCACCCGTGAAATGGCGGACATTGCCTGTCGACATGCAGGGATCACCACCCCCGTTCGGATTGATGAACGCCTGCGTGAAATTGATTATGGGCCGGATGAAAACCAAACCGAAGAAACGGTGATTGCACGCATCGGTGAAAACGCCATCAAACTGTGGGATGATTCGGCAATCGTTCCAGCGGGCTGGAACGTCAACCCCGATCTAATGATTATGGATTGGGCGGATATTGCGGGCGAAACCCTGAATACCCACACAGGTCAAACGGTTTTGGTTGTCACCAGTAACGGTGTGGCACGTTTTGCCCCGCACCTGACGGGTCAATTTGACGCCTTTCGACAGCAGCATGACCTGAAATTGGCAACAGGCGCCCTTGGCACACTGGTTCATGATGGCCAAAGATGGTCAGTTGAAAACTGGAACCTGCGTCCGAAGGACCATATTTAAGGGTAACCTCCTCAAAAATTCACTTTTCCCTGCCATCGCAACCCTTCCTTAAGCAATATTTTATATCCTGTTAAGCAGGGGAGACGGCTATGTTTGGCAAGATTTTAAAAGGTATATTTGATGATGTGCGCAGCCGTCCGGATATTCGCATCACGGATACGAACCGCAGCGTCGATGATCGGCTTGAGCATGAAATGATGACCGCCATTCAGCAAAATGACACGCAGGCTGTTTTTCAAATGTTCGGGCGTTTTCAAACAGATGCTTATTCAAAAAATACCAAGATGCTTCGCATTGCAGCCGATGAAAAGTCCTATGATTGTTTGCAAACCATGCTGGTCAAAAGTGCGGTCGAGGGCTATCCCGGTTCATCCGTTGATTTCCTATCCTATGGAACGGATCACGATGCATTGATGCAGGCTGTCTCCACAGATGATGAAATTGCAAATATCTGGCAACAATTTGGGGACCTTCAGTCTCAGGGGGTGACCTTGCCACCGGATCGCCCTGCCCGCTATCAGGAAAATTTGCCCAAAAGTGCGCTTCGCGTAACAGTGCCACGTCTGGAACCCTTGCCCAGAACCTGACAGCGTTCAGATTTGATTGATTTCCGACGATTACTTATGATGAATCTGCCGGCCAAAGCCATGCGGCACCACGCACCCCGCTGGAATCACCGTGTTTGGCCTGAACGATTGGCGTATCGCATTCATTACCGAATACATAGCGGCGCAGCTGGGGGGGAATATTCTCATAAAGGCGCATATTGTTTGACATGCCGCCAGCAAAAACAATGATATCCGGATCCAGAATATTGATGCAATGTGCGCAAACGCGCGCCAAACGGTTCTCATAGCGCTCCAGATTTTTAAGGGCTGCGTCCTCACCATTTTCTGCACGGGCGACAATATCCTCACCCTTCAGCGCGCGTCCCGTATGGCGCTCATAATCACGGGCGAATGCCGTACCCGATGTCCAGGTTTCAATGCATCCCTTGTGTCCGCAATAACAAAGATCGGATTCCTCACGCTCTTCTTTTTTCATCCATGGCAGGCTGACATGGCCGATTTCACCCGCCACCAAATTGCGTCCGTTGTGGGCGCGGCCATGAATGGCAATCCCGGCCCCACAGCCCGTTCCCAAGATAATGGCCAAAACAATATCGTGACCGGCAGCCGCACCGTCCACCGCCTCGGACACGGCCATGCAGTTGGCATCATTGCTCCACCGCACTTCACGATTCAGCAATTCCTGTAAATCCTTTTGCATCGGTTTGCCAATCAAACATTGCGTATTGGCGTTTTTGACAAGCCCTGTGTTCTTCGAAATTGAACCCGGGATCCCAACGCCAACCGTTCCGGTCATACCCGTTTTACGTTCTGCATTTTCAACAAGGGTTACGATCGTCTGTAACAGCTTTTGATAATCATGCTTGGGGGTTGGCAACCGCTCGCGGTAAAGCTCCTCGCCCTGATCTGACAGGGCAATAATTTCGATTTTCGTTCCCCCGACATCCAATCCCAAACGCATAATTATTCCTTTTTCTTAAACAGATTGTCGATTGCATCCTTGTGCGCGCTCTTGGATGCAATATTTGCATCCACACGTTCAATTTCGGCCTTTAGGTCCGATTTATATTCCGAAAGCTCGTCAACGGACATATTTGTCAGGTCCCGGGGCTTGCCTTTGCCGGTCTTGCGGTCCATTTCATCATCTAGAAACATGTGGTAATCCTAATGGTCTGCCGTTTAATCCTTAGAAAGTCAGTGTAATGAAAGCCTTTGAAATTGTAAATAAAGCCTTGTCGATGACAGAACGTGACAAACCCGTCCCTGCCGAGGGTGAGGCCCTGATCCGCATCCACGCAGCGGGGATCAACCGCCCTGATATTTTTCAACGTATGGGGCATTATCCGCCACCAGAGGGGGTGACCGACATCCCCGGATTGGAAATTGCAGGCGTGATTGAAGCGGCCCCGAACGGGTCATCCGTCAAACCGGGGGACAAGGTTGTGGCCCTGATCGCAGGCGGCGGTTATTCCGAATATGCAGCCGTACCCTTGGGGCAAATTCTACCCCTGCCCAATGGGTTTGATTTTGTTCAGGGGGCTGCCCTGCCCGAAACCTTTTTTACCGTTTGGACCAATTTATTTGACAGCGGACAATTGAAGCGCGGCGAGCGGGTTTTGATCCACGGCGGGTCTTCGGGTATCGGAACAGCTGCAATCCAAATCGCAAAACTTTTTGATTGCACGGTTTATACAACGGCCGGCAGTGCCGAAAAGTGCAAAGCCTGTGAAAAGGCGGGCGCTGATTTTGCCATCAATTATAAGGAAAAAGATTTTGTTGAAGAGGTCCTGTCCCGTGCCTCAGACGGGGTTGACGTTATTCTGGACATGGTCGGCGGTGATTATTACGCCCGCAACATTGCCTGTATGGCGCCATTTGGTCGTTTGGTCAGCATCGCCATGTTAAATGGTAAAAAAGGCGAGGTTGATATTCCGACCATTATGCGCAAACGCCTCACTTTAACCGGGTCAACCTTGCGGGCCCGTTCAGTGGAGGAGAAAACCCAAATTGCCCATGCCCTGTCTGAAAACATCTGGCCGGCGCTGAACCGCGGTCAGATCGCCCCTGTCATCGACAGCACCTATCCGTTTTCAGAGGCCGAAGCCGCGCATCAGCGCATGATAGACGGCGGCCACATCGGAAAAATCGTCTTGTCACTGGAATAATTATGTGCGATAGTGCGGGTAATTTTCCGGTCATACTTGTGAGTACACACTGATCCGGGGCTGCCTGAGAGACTGGCGGCCGCATGATGAAGCCTATTCTAATTTTAATACACTTGATGGAGACTGATTATGGCCCAACCCCTTATGCCCAAAGCCACAGCTGTTTGGCTGATTGACAATACCGTTTTGACATTTGACCAGATCGCAGATTTTTGCGGCCTGCATTCTTTGGAGGTTCAAGCCCTGGCCGATGGTGATGTCGGAAGCCGCATCCACGGTTCCAACCCCATTGCCCAAAATGAGCTGAGCGAAGAAGAAATCAAACGTTGCGAAGGCGACACAAAACTGCGTTTGGTTGCCAAAACCAGCAACCTGCCGCAACCGAAAAAAC
>CAXGXG010000036.1:0-10021 GCA_964013525.1 uncultured Alphaproteobacteria bacterium
GATGCTGCAACTAACCACATCAAAACCAGCGGCACGTCCTGCTCAAAAATCTCAATGCTGTAAAAAACCGTGGAAAGAGCCGCCTCGGAAATTGGGCCAAATGCCGCATCGATCTGTTCATCCAACCCCATAGAGGTGTCCGGCGTTTCAACAACCGTTGTTGCCATAGCTTCCGGCGTGGTTTCGACATCGGCTTCGGGCGCTTGCGCCAAGGCTGCGCTTCCAAGGCTGATTTGGATAAGAAATACGGATAGAATCGTGAATAGACGTATCATTGATGTTCCTGTAATTGCTTTAAAGATTGCGGCAACCCTATCACAGGAAATCAATTAAATCAAAGGCTTCATCACCTTAATAGAATTGGCGGCAAAGTGGCTTGCTGGTTGGCTGGCTGGGCCATTTTTGCTTTGCCCATTGGCGAAGGGTTTCATGCTCCATGCCCAATGCCTGATCAATACGTCCACCATAATGGCGACAAAAGGCGCCCATGTTCATACGAATGGCTTTTTGGGAAATGTCGTTCGCCATGGATGTCCGCAGGAAATGTAGAGATTTATCAGGGTCTTGACCATTTGAACGGTAATGACGCAGCAAAGTATTCTCATATTGGGTAATCAAGTAGCGGTTTTTGGTCGTGAACTGGCGATATTTATTATAAACGTTGCTCATACCACGGACTTTCTGACAGGTCAGACCGATCACCATTAATTCGCTATGGATTTTCAGGCCCTGTTCGGCTTCAAACTCATCGGGTAAATAGCAGTTTTGAACACCCTCAGCCTGCGCCACGCCGATAGAGAGAATCAGAACACATAGGAAAGTAAACAACACTCTTTTTATAAACACGAAATGGCCGCCCTGTATTTTGTTTTTAACGTATGCCCTACTCTATCTGAGTTGATAGTCTTGTCAATCATGACCAAACTGGTCGAGACATTATTTTATACGCAGATTTTATGCCTTCCCTCGGTATTATGTCTAAAAATAAGTGGACAAATCAATGCGAATATGTTTTAAAAGGGGCATTCAAAGAATAGAAAAAAGGTTTGGTCAGGGGTATGACAACAAACGCCAAAAAACTCTTCATTAAAACATGGGGCTGTCAGATGAACGTCTATGACAGCAAACGCATGGCCGATATTTTGATGCCGTTTGGCTATCAGCCTGTAGAGACACCTGACGATGCCGACATGATCATCTTGAACACATGTCACATCCGCGAAAAAGCCACAGAAAAGGTTTTCTCCGAACTTGGCCGTCTTAAAGTTCACAAACAAAATGTGCAAGAACAGGGCCGCAAAGCGCTGATTGCAGTTGCCGGCTGTGTTGCCCAGGCCGAAGGCGATTATATTATGGGGCGCGCGCCAGCTGTTGATATGGTTTTTGGCCCGCAAACCTACCATGAATTGCCAGAAATGATTGCACAGTCACTGGGGGCATACGGCACGTCACGGATTGTGAATACTGAACTGACAACTGACAACAAATTTGACAAATTACCCGAAGAATCACAGCCGCAGGGCGTTTCCGCATTCTTATCCGTACAGGAAGGCTGTGATAAATTCTGCACATTCTGTGTTGTTCCCTATACCCGCGGGGCAGAATATTCACGCCCGCCTGAACAGATTTTGGAAGAAGCCCGCCGCATGGTTGCCAATGGCGTACGTGAAATCACATTGCTGGGCCAGAATGTAAATGCCTATCACGGGGATGATGAAAACGGTAAGACATGGGGCCTAGGCCGTCTGATCCGCGAGTTAGCGGAATTTGATGCACTCGCCCGTATTCGCTATACAACATCGCATCCCCGCGACATGGATGACGACCTGATCAAGGCGCATGGTGAGGTTGAAAAGCTGATGCCTTTCTTGCACCTCCCTGTACAAAGCGGATCGGACCGCATTTTAAAACTGATGAACCGCAAACACACAGCAGACGAATATCGCCGTATTATTGATAAACTGCGTGATGCCAGGCCGGACCTTGCCCTGTCTTCTGACTTTATTGTCGGTTTTCCCGGCGAAAGCGAAGACGACCACAAGGCGACGCTCAAACTGGTTGAAGATATCGGCTATACATCTTGTTATTCATTTACCTATAGCCCGCGCCCCGGTACACCGGGTGCAAACATGGGCGGCCTGGTCCACAAGGATATTAAATCACGTCGCTTGCAGGAACTTCAGGCCCTACTAAATGAACAGCAGGTTGAATTTAATAAAAACACCATCGGCATGACCCTCCCGATTCTGTTGGATCGCAAAGGGAACCGTGAAGGGCAAATGCACGGACGCAGCCCCTTTATGCAATCCACCCATGTGCAGGCAGATGAACGCCTGTATGGTCAGATTGTCGATGTAAAAATTGAAAATGCTTTTGCCAATTCCGTCTCGGGCACAATTGTGACTGCAGACGGCCTTGTTTATAACGCCGCCTAACCCCTAATCAGAAAAGGATCACATCTAAATGGCCGCACCCGAAAAAACACTTTCCGAACAGTTTGGAATCGCCAGCCGCAAAGACAAACGTCAAGGCTTTACCCCTCGCCCCGGCGAGCAGGAGGAGCTGGTTGATATGATCCGCGGAAACCTTGTCACCTTTGCATTGGGGGCTGCCGGTACGGGCAAGACCTTTTGCGTGATGGGCGCCGCTCTCGAAGCATTGGAGAAAGGCGAAATTGAAAAACTGATCGTTGTCCGCCCTGCTGTAACAGCCGGCGAAGAGTTGGGTTTTGGTAAAGGCTCTTACAACGAAAAGGTCGCACCCTACATGATGCCTGCCTTTGACAGCCTGATCAAAATTGCTGGCGCCAAAAAGATTATCGACATGGTCGACAATGGGACAATTGAAGTGATCCCGGTTGCCTTTATGCGTGGACGTAACTTTGATGATGCTTTCATCCTGATTGATGAAGCGCAAAACAATACAATCGAACAAACTGAAATGCTGCTGACCCGCGCCGGTCAAAATGCAAAAGTTATCTTAAGCGGTGATGAAAAGCAGAACGACCTGGAAAAACTGGGTGAAAAAAGCGGACTGACAGACGCAATCAAACGCTTCCGTCCGATGGTCGGATCAAAACCGGTTGCGATTAAAACGCTTGTGAACGTTGTGCGCGGACCAATTGCATCTATGGCCGTTGAAGCCTATGCAAACCATAAGCCTGTGAATAATGCGCAGGCCAAACCAGCAGCCTAATTTTAACGCCACAGCCCCTTCATAATCCTTTAACCACAATCGTTTAGGATTTACATATATGTGTATGGAGGGGCTGTGATGTCTTTTTTAAATCAATCTCCAAAATTTTTGGCGGCGCTTCGGCCCCTGATCCTTATGAACAGTTTCTTCGTACGCGGGGTCATTTTGACTGTCGGAATGTTGGCGGGACATATCGCATCGCTGACGAAGACAGACAAAAGTGGGCGCGCGAAGGCTCACTCAAAACCGATGCGGTTGAAGCCACCGTTTTCATATCTGAATTAAGCCGCGAGGAACAATGCGCCCTTTTGATTGGTAAAAATAGCGCTGGGGAGACTACGATTACTTACCTGGCCAACATGGCACAGCCCGACACACCCAAGATGGTCAATTGGGACGCCGCCCGACGGCAGGCCAATTTTGCCCGTCGTATCATAAGCAAAGGCGTCGAAGAACAATCCTCGGACATATCTGCCACAGAAAAAGCCAGAAATGCCGAAATAAAACAACAGATACAAATTATACCACAAAGGAAGACAACGATTGCTTGCAAATGATGAACTTTTTTCGAAGTCGGAACGTAGGTTTTATGAATGGCAGAACCGTTGCAATAAACATGATGTAATTTGCAGTTTTTCTGCTAAACTGTGTTCTTGTAAAAACGATTTTAAAGGATCTTATTTTGAGTAAGGAAGCCGTCCGTCGTATCGGCCTTCAGTTTGACGACAACAGCCTGGCGCCGCAACTTTTTGGCGAACATGGTTCACATCTCAACATGATTGAAGAGGCCTGCGATGTGGAAATCGCATCAAAGGGTAATGAGCTGATCATTACCGGAACCAAAGATAACCTTAAGAAAGTGCAGCGTATTCTTGACGCCCTGTGGGAACGTTTGACCCGCGGGCTGGATGTCGGCGTACCCGAGGTTGAAGCCGCAATGCGTTTGGGCAACAAAAACCTGGACCCAGAAGCGCATAAGCTGGCCATGGATGCCTTTAAAAAGCCGCAAATCAACGTGCAAAAAGGCACCAAAACCAAGCAGATTACAGCCCGCACGCCCAATCAGGCCATATACCTGGATGCGATGGAAAAAAACGATGTCGTTTTCGGCTTGGGCCCTGCAGGAACGGGTAAAACGTTTCTGGCCGTTGCGCAAGCTGTCAAAATGCTTTTGGATGGCAAGGTTGATCGCCTGATCATGTGTCGCCCCGCTGTTGAGGCTGGCGAACGTCTGGGTTTCTTGCCCGGCGACATGCGGGAAAAAATCGACCCCTATCTGCGTCCAATTTACGATTCCCTGAATGACCTTATGCCGCCTGAACAGGTTGTAAACCGCCTGGCAACAGGACAGATTGAAATTGCGCCCCTCGCCTTCATGCGCGGGCGCACGCTATCTGATGCATTTATTATTCTGGATGAGGCACAGAACACGACCGCAACCCAGATGAAGATGGTTCTGACCCGCCTGGGTGAAAACTCCAAAATGGTGATCAATGGCGATCCCTCACAGGTTGATTTGCCATCGGGCCAGATTTCCGGTTTGAATGATGCCTATGACGCCCTGCGAAATGTTGATGCCGTCACATTTGTCACATTTACGGATGATGATGTCGTACGTCACAACACGGTTGCACGGATCATCAAGGCCTATGATAAGCGCGATAAAATTCGCAAAGGAAATGCCAGCTGATGCCTGACCCTGCGAATAAACCTCCACCCGCAAACGGCGGTCACCCGGCAAATATTATCGTCAGCCTCATGATTGATTGTCCGCGTTGGCGAGACATCGACATTGGCGTTCCTTTGGAAAACCTTTTGGAAACCTTGGTCAAGACAACATTATTGTCGGTCAATCCCCCCGTCCTGTCAGCTGCGGAAAATATCGACGTCAGCATTACACTCATGAATGATGAAACCATTCATGGGGTCAATCGTGAATACCGCGGCAAGGACAAGCCGACAAACGTTTTATCATTTCCACAATTGCAACCGCGCGAAGTCCATCTGGCCGAGGTAAATAACAGTGCGTTCCTGCCTTTGGGTGATATTCTTATCGCCCTTGAGACCATTGAGCGCGAAGCCGAAGAAGAAGGAAAAGACCTCCAGGATCATCTGGCGCACATGGTTGTACATGGGTGCCTGCATTTGTTAGGTTACGACCATATGACCGATGACGAAGCTGCCGACATGGAAGGTTTGGAAACTGCAATTTTAACCGGGCTTGGCTATGAAGCACCCTACAGCAATGACAACAAAGATTTACCAGATGCCTAATACACCATCATCCGATACCAACTCTGCCACAACGCCGTCGAACGGGGTCAGCGCGCCTCATCAGAACCCGCGCCAGGCGCGAAAAGGGTTTTTGCAGGCCTTTAAAAGCTTTATCCAGCAAAAGAAGTATGACGAAAACCTTCGCGATGCGATTGATGAGCTAATTACCGACTCCAACAACAGCAAGGATGACCCGTCGACGGGAGTCATTGCAGAGCACGAACGCACATTGATTAATAATGTTTTAGATCTGCGCGACATGCCCGTTGTGGATGTTATGGTGCCGCGCGCCGATATCATTGCTATTGATGTTAATTCTTCGTTCGATGATCTGACAACTGTATTGTTGGAGAAGCCGCACAGCCGCCTGCCCGTCTACGAGGACGAGCTTGATAATGTCATTGGTTCAGTCCATATGAAAGATGCCATTCGCCTTTTGCGTGATCAAAACCATTCTGACCTTCGCAGTATTATGCGTGATGTTCTGGTTGTCTCGCCATCTATGCGGGTTATGGATCTTTTGTTACAAATGCGCCAATCGCGTCTGCACTTGGCAATGGTTGTAGATGAATTCGGCGGCATAGACGGGTTGATCACAATCAACGATTTGATCGAATCCATTGTGGGTGAAATTGAAGATGAACATAATTTTGAAGTTCAGCCGCAATTAATTGAACGCGTTGACGGCACAATCATTTTGGACACCCGCTACGAAATGGAAGATTTCCAGGACCGCTTCGGCAAAGACATCTTCGATGAAGAAGAAACCGACGAGGTCGATACGATGGGCGGTTTCGTTAATACATTGGCGGGCCACCTGCCCGCACGCGGCGAGGTCATTACGCATGACAACGGTACGGAATTTGAAATTTTGGATGCCGACCCGCGCCGCATCAACCGGATTCGCATCCGTAACCTGCCGCAAAGCGATACTGAAAGCAGTGCAGAGTAATGAAAACCCGCCTTCGTGAAAGTCTAATGCGCCTTTCACCCGTCCGGCGCGGCGGGTTGGCATTTCTATGTGGCGCTGCCGGCGTAGCAGGACTTGCGCCTTTTTACATTTGGCCGCTGACAATTTTGTCGTTTGCGTTATGCCTTGTTCTCATGCTAGGCGCGACCACGAAAAAACAGCTGTTTTGGACGGGATGGTTTTACGCATTTGGCTATTTTACGTTTGGCCTGTATTGGATCAGTTTGGCCCTACACATTGATTGGGCACAATGGTGGTGGTTAACACCATTTGCGGCCATTGGCCTTCCTCTATACCTTTCTATTCACTTCGGTCTGGCCGCTTTGGTTCTTTGGAAGTTGCGCGACAACACCGCATATTTCCTTGTCGGCTCAATCGTATCGTTCGGCTTGGCTGAATATTTTCGGGGAACCCTGTTTACAGGTTTTCCATGGAACCTTCACGGCTATATTTTCATGGATAGTCCGATTTCATTAAACCTTAACTGGATGGGCGCATATGGCTTGAACCTGGTCGTCTTTGCCCTGGCCGCCGCGCTTGCCGGCGGGTTGTATAAAAAGCGCGCGTGGGCGCTGGCCGCTCTATTGACAGGCAGCGTCTATGCCTACGGTTATATCGCAACATTCGGGGCACACGCGGTCACCCCCATGACAGACAGAACCGTTATGATTGTCCAACCCAACATCGCCCAGATTGACAAATGGGACCGAAGCAAAGCCGAATTGCAGTTTGAAGAGATCCTGCAACAAAGCTCCACTCCTGATGACAATAGACCGGATCTGGTGGTATGGCCTGAAACGGCGATGACCTTTAGAAAACCTGACCTGCCGGTTTATGCCCGTGATTTATCAAATATTCTGGCGTCCGGCCAATATCTGTTGAGTGGCATTACAGATGTAAAAGCAAACCGCGACCTGACTTTTGATTATTTTAATTCGCTTATCGCCTTAAATGGAGATGCCAAAGCTGTCGGCCAATATAACAAACACCATTTGGTGCCGTTTGGCGAATATGTACCGATGCGCAAATACCTACGCTTTGGCGGGGTTGCCCAAGGTATATCCAGCACCGGCGATTTCAAACCGGGCCCCGGTCCGCAAACCATGACCCTGCCCAACAACCTGCGTATCAGTCCGCTGATCTGTTATGAAATTATTTTTCCCGGTCGTTCCTTTAAAAAAGGTGACCGCCCGGATGCCATCGTCAATATCACCAATGATGGTTGGTATCTGGGTTCCATCGGGCCGCATCAACATCTAGCCATGAGCCGGGCGCGGGCGATTGAAACGGGCCTACCGGTCATACGCGCCGCAAATACCGGTATTTCTGCCGTTATTGACCCCTTTGGGCGTATTATCCTCTCCCTACCCTTGCAGGAGAAAGGTACCATTCTGACCGGATTGCCAAGCGCGCACCCACCAACGCTCTTTTCACGCTATGGAAACGGGTTATTTTTAGTCTTTAGCCTTTTGCTCGCGGGTCTTTTGATCAGCCTGCGTATCAAAGGCAATGCGACAAAATAGCTTGAAAAGCGGTCTTTTTCACATTATTAGTACATACTATAGTTTATATTAAGGAATTTATTTTTAAGATGACGCCCACAAAAACATCGTCACATCCCGTAGACCGCCACGTCGGCACCAAACTGAAGGCGCGACGAAACCTGCTGGGCCTCAGCCAGGATGATCTGGCCAAGGAAGTGGACCTAACTTACCAACAAATTCAAAAATACGAAAGTGGCGCAAACCGTATCGGCGCGTCGCGTTTATTTGAATTCAGCAAAATTCTAAGTGTTGCTGTTGATTATTTCTTTGAAGGCTTGGACACAGGTATCAATGTCGGTGCGCCCGGATTTGGCGAGAAAAAACAAGCCCCCTTCCAAGCCTTGGAAGACGATGTGATGAACAAAAAAGAAACGTTTGAGCTGGTCCGTGCCTATTATCAGATTCGCGATCCCAAGCTACGTCATCAAATCCTGGAAATGGCAAAAACAATGGGCCGTTCCGGCGCATAGAATTTTTCTTTACCTCTTCTTATCAATCACTTATAGTAAGGTTCATCAAGACATTACGAAAAAAGGTGATTGAATTATGACGGACGCCGCCCGCAAAGTCACAGCGCTGCCGCGCGTGCAAATGCACACGAGTGAGATGGATGCCTCCATTAACTGGGTAGAGGATCATCCGGAAGTCGGCCTCCTCGAAAGCCGTTATGTCCGCCGCAAAGAGGATTATTTCGTAACATATCTTTCTTCACAAACGGGCTGCAAACAGGCGTGCCGTATGTGTCATTTGACAGCGACGGGACAAACACCAAACGTCGACGCAACCCCGCAAGAATTTATCCGCAATGCCAAGCGTGTTCTGGATTGGTATGATCAAAATGCCAAACCTGCCAAAGTTGTTCATTATAATTTTATGGCCCGGGGGGAGCCCCTAAACAACCGCTATATGTGCAAAGATGCCGAAAGCATACTGGCACCGCTGGCCCAAATGGCGCGCGAGCGTGATCTGTTGCCACGATATTTGATTTCTACCATTTTGCCCAAGTCATTTGAAAATCTTTCACTTGAGCAGGTTTTTCCTGTGCATCAGCCTGATATTTACTACTCCATTTACTCCATGAACCCAGCTTTTCGTAAGAAATGGCTGCCGCTTGCAATGGATCCGGAATTGGCATTAGACAAGTTGGTTGATTGGCAACGCCACACATACAAAATCCCCAAAATTCATTATGCTTTTATTGAAGGCGAAAACGATAGCGAGCAAGACATTCATCAGATCTGCGATGCAATTTTGGAGCGGGATCTGCGCGTTAATCTGAATATCGTTCGGTATAATCCGGCCGATGAAAAACGCGGACGTGAAAGTGCGGAAGATGTCATTATGCGCAACCTTGAGATTTTCAAGGATCGCCTGCCCCAGGTCCGGACCAAGGTGCATCCACGGGTCGGTTTCGACGTTAACGCATCATGCGGTATGTTTGTAAACGGCCGCGAATAAGGTCAGCGGCCACGCTTCACGACAGGGCACCGTAACGCATTCGCACTTGGCCTTTTAGGGTATTTGCGTCAGAACCCAACAATCTCCAGACCTTCTTCTCTTGCCATGACAAGGGTTGCAGAGGAATCTTCATAAAATACTTGCGCTTTTTGTTGACCTTTTTGGCCGTAATATGTGCATGCTCATCTTTTGCATCTGGTTTAAGCGACATCCCAAGCACCTGAACAAACCCTTTAAATTCATGCCAGTTTTTCAGCTGGTCGATTGATGTTTCTATGGTTTTGACATTATGCTCTTTGCATATCCTTCCATATAGGGCCTTGCGGCGCTCAACTTCTAGAACGTACCAATAACAAAGCTGATAGTTTGATAGCCGCTTCCAATTCGGCAATTTCATGACACCCTCTTCTTCGGGATGGTACATGCTAATCAAACCCTTTTCCGTACGTCCGGGGATGGCGCCGATCCGCCACATGCTTTTTGCAACCTCACGTGGGCTACGGTTTAAGATAATCAGCTGAAACGGAATATTTAATTTGATAAAAGCCTCAAAAAAACCTTTGCCAAAAATGTGGCTGGT
>CAXGXG010000037.1:0-9702 GCA_964013525.1 uncultured Alphaproteobacteria bacterium
TCCGAACCGCAAGGCATTGAACCTGCACCACGGTATCGTGATTACAGATGCGTTTATGCGCGCTGTTGAAGAAGATGATGAATGGGGTCTGGTTTCTCCGCATGATGGCCACGTTGTTGAACGTGTCCGTGCGCGTGACCTGTGGATCCGCATCCTGACCGCACGTGTTGAAACGGGCGAGCCTTATTTGTTGTTCATTGATCACGTTAACCGCGCCATTCCTGAGCATCACAAGCTTGCAGGTCTGGATGTAAAAATGTCGAACCTGTGTTCGGAAATTACATTGCCGACCGGTAAGGACCATCATGGCCAAAACCGGACAGCGGTTTGCTGCCTGTCTTCGGTTAACCTTGAGAAATTTGACGAGTGGGAAGATCATCCGACATTTGTCGAGGACATCATGCGCTTCCTGGATAATGTCTTGACCGACTTTATCAAAAAGGCGCCGGACAGCATGATGAATGCGAAATATGCCGCTATGCGTGAACGTTCGGTCGGTTTGGGTGTGATGGGCTTCCACAGCTTCCTCCAATCCAAAATGATCCCGTTCGAAGGCGTGATGGCCAAGGTCTGGAACAAACGCATGTTTGAAAAAATCTCGAGCGAGGCAGACAAAGCGTCCCAAAAACTGGCCAAAGAACGCGGTGCATGCCCGGATGCCAAGGAATATGGCATTGAGCAGCGCTTCTCAAACACAATGGCGATTGCGCCGACAGCGTCGATCTCAATCATCTGCGGGGGAACATCTCCGGGGATTGAGCCGATTGCCGCCAACGCCTTTACCCACAAAACCCTTTCCGGTTCATTCGGTGTGCGTAACCGCCACTTGGAAAAGCTGTTGGAAGAAAAAGGTCAGAATACCGAAGAGGTCTGGAGCTCGATCTTCACAAACGAAGGATCCGTTCAGCATCTGGATTGCCTGACTGATGATGAAAAGTCCGTTTACAAAACCGCCTTTGAATTGGATCAGCGCTGGGTGATTGAACATGCGGCCGACCGCACACCGTTCGTGTCACAGGCTCAATCGGTCAACGTCTTCCTGCCGGCAGATGTTCACAAACGTGATCTGCATGCCGTTCATTGGAAAGCATGGAAACGCGGCGTGAAATCATTGTACTACTGCCGTTCGAAATCCCTGCAGCGTGCCGAAAGCGGCAATCCGTTGGCGACCAAGCCGAAAGGCCAAGTTGAAGAGCCGCCAAAATACGAAGAATGCCTGGCCTGCCAGTAATTGAACAAACGTGTCCCGGTCTTATGGCCGGGATGCTCGATTTACCCGCGGCGCTGTCGGTGATAACGGCGTATTTATAAAAAAGCATTGAATTTGAAGGAGAATAAATATGTCCGGACTTTTAACAGAACGTCACACCTACAAGCCTTTCCGTTACCCTTGGGCCTATGATGCCTGGTTGACACAGCAGCGCGTTCACTGGTTGCCCGAAGAGGTGCCGTTGGCAGAAGACGTACGTGATTGGAAGAAAAAGCTGAACCCGGCCGAGCGTAATCTGGTGACCCAGATTTTCCGTTTTTTCACACAAGCTGATGTTGAAGTGAACAACTGTTACATGAAACACTACAGCCAGGTTTTTAAACCGACCGAAGTTCAGATGATGTTGTCGGCTTTCTCAAATATTGAAACAGTTCACATCGCGGCTTATTCGCACCTTTTGGATACCATCGGTATGCCGGAAACCGAATATGAAGCCTTCCTGAAGTATCAGGAAATGAAGGACAAGTATGACTACATGCAGGGGTTCAACGTTGATTCCAAAGAAGATATTGCAAAAACGCTAGCGGTTTTCGGGGCCTTTACCGAAGGGCTTCAGCTGTTTGCATCCTTTGCGATCCTGATGAACTTCCCACGCTTTAACAAGATGAAGGGCATGGGCCAGATCGTAACATGGTCTGTGCGTGATGAAACGCTTCACACATTGTCAGCCATTCGCCTGTTCCGCACATTCATTGACGAAAACCGCGAAATCTGGACGGAAAAGCTGCAAAACGAAATTTACGAAGCGGCCAATACCATTATTACCCACGAAGATGCCTTTATCGATCTGGCCTTTGAAATGGGTGGTGTCGAAGGATTGGAAGCCGACGAAGTGAAACAATATATCCGCTATATCGGTGACCGTCGCTTGCAACAGTTGGGATTAGAAGCCCGCTTTGGCGTGGAGAAAAACCCGCTGCCATGGATGGATACAATGTTGAATGGTGTTGAACACGCTAACTTCTTTGAAAACCGTTCAACCGAATATTCACGTGCCGCGACGCAGGGGTCTTGGGAAGATGCTTTCTCCGAAGATGTCTTTAACGCTGCCTGATAATTCATATCACCAGAATTCAAAAGCCGCTTCCCAAACGGGAGGCGGTTTTTTTTAAATAAAGACAAGTTTTACATAAGGTCAAATTTTGTGCTATTATTGTGTTTAAGTTTTTGGAAACCTCTCAGGGTTTTTCAAAAGTAACCTTTTAGGGGAGCGCTACGTGTCATATCCGGGAATTTGCCAAAAATATGGATCCTCCAAGGCATTGGCCGCTGGATATTTTGGCCCCACAGTCCCTGCAATGGCCCTGATGGCGATACAAGGTGCAGAGTCATCTTCTGTTTTTACCGCCATGTCCATATCTGTTGTTGGTGGCGCATTCGGATTTTGCGCGGCCACGATTACACACGGCATCGCTGATAGGATTTTACGAAGAAAGAAGGTCGGCCTGAAACGGGGCGGAGAATTGGTGCGTAAATTTCAGATTGCGGCCTACAGCATCCCTGCGGCTGCAATGTTGGCCTATGGAACCCTGGCAACCCCCGGTGCAGATGAACAAAGCATACAAACAGAACAAAAAGATCCGACGGCCAAGGGCCCGCAGGTCCGCGCGCCGTCCTCTTTAAAATTTAATCTATAGGTCGGTTGATTCCTATCACTTAGCGGCGGGTTAGCACACGATAGTAAAAATATGAAGTTGCGCCATGGTGTCTGATACAGCCCTCGCTACGCCCAGTAACTGCAGTCCAAGTCTGTACTCCCCCGCAACTGGGATTATCGTAATCGCCGCGAAAATCCTGAAAGCAATAACCTGTGGAAACGGGGATGGCCTCACTGTCATTTGTTAGGTCATTGATGATTTCGCATTGGCGGGCGTTATCAACTTCAAGGGTTAGCAAAAGTTCTGCTGAATTCGTTCCTATATCAGGAATTGCGACGCCTGCGTTATAACTGTATCCAGCACGCCAAAAGGACGCGGGATCATTGTCAGGGAAAAGGTAGCTTGGCGGAACCTTGAAATCGACACCGCCACCGTTCGGGTCAAAGATATGGCAGGATTTATCCGCTGGAGCATTGACATTGTTGTACCAGACGTAGGATGGGTGTGCAAAACTGATCTGATCTTCACGACAGCCGCTGCGCGATTTCACACGTGTGATGGCATGCGTCAGGTCACTGCCATAGCTGCGGACGATATCCAGATTCAGGCGCACCTGCTCGCGGTCGGTATTGTCATAGGTGTTGCCGAACATGATGCTGGCCGTCAACGCGCCAATCAGTGCAATCGCGGCCAAAAGATAGATGATAATGCTGCCATGTTCTTTTCTCATTCTCTCTCCAGCGTATCAGTAAAGTTTGTCAGAATTAAGAACGCTTTGTCCATTTTATCGTTTGGCGAGCGTGTAGACGTGCAAAGCTGCCATAACAAATAACAGAGCGCCAGCCGTTTCGATGGTTTCCTCTGCTACACGGAACAGGGCATCGTGTTCAAATTTGAAATCTGCCAAGGCCGGCACATAACGCGCCATACCGTCCAAAAATTTCCCACAGGCCAAAAAGCCCAGACCAGCCAGTGTCATGACAACAGGTGTATTGGAGTACCGGATTTGACGCCAGCGTTTAAACAGAATACGGATGAGGGCGGCCAAGCTCAGGAAAAGCAGGATGATAAAGATCGCACCACCCAGTTTTTCCCCAACAGGGGCATCTGATGTATAAAATTTGATTTTAAAAATGCTATCACTGGTAAAGCTTTTGTGCAGGTCCATTTCCCGTGCGGCTGCCGTAAACATAAAAAAGGTAAAGACCTTCCATAGGGTCTTGTCAGCGCGTTTAACATTTAAAATGCCAATAATTCCAGCCAGCACAAAAAGGGCTGCGCCCAAACGTTCGATCCCGCCGTTTTCACGGCTGATTTCCAACAGATAGGTGTCCCCATAATCGTGGATCATATACAGCCATCCGGCAAAAATCACGAGCATGACAAACAAGAAAGCGAGGAAAAAGCGTGTAGACATAGATTTCAATTTTTTGAAGTTGGTTGACCGAATTTTCCAAAGTTTAGCACAGACAATGGAATTTTAACCATTTTAAATTACCTTATTAAGGGAATGAATGGGGAGAGTATGATGGCACAACGTAATTTTGATTTGAATTCTACAGCAGTCGGCCGCGCCAGTGGTGATGACGCAGGTACGGTTTTAGGCGCACTTTTGGAGACACCGGGCATTGGTCTGGTCCATGAATATGCGGTGCAAAAAGCACCTGCGCCGGCTGCACCATCGGCACCCGGCCCCGGCGGCAGTAAGCCCCAACGCCCGGCACAACAAGCAAGCGGCGCGGCAACAGGCCAGTCCAAAGATACGGCCGAGGCCGGTCAGGCAATCGTGCCCGAATACGAAGTTTTCCAAAATGACAACAATGCGGTTGCCTTTTTCTTAAGTCGTCAAGAATCTGCCGATCTGGCAGGGGATCAGGGGCCGTTCTGGTTTTCCGTTCATGGTGATAACAACATTGTCGCCGGAAGTGAAAACGGTCAGGTTGTCTTTAGCAATGTTGCAGAAAATGTGATTAAATCGGTAACGCAGCGCGGCGTTATTTTGCTGGTAGAATTTGAAAATCAAAAGCCATTGCGCTGTACGCCTTGCTATATCATGAATGCGCATTAAACACATCATCTTGTATCTTAAGGGTTAGAAAAACACAAAATATTGCGTGACACGCGATTCGTTTCGCGTTACCATTTTTATATGTTGTTCACTTCGGCACGGACATTCGCCCAGCCACGGACAACGGTTTTGACGACCAATCTAACGATACAGGAGATTTTCTTTGAATTCTTGTATACCTCGCAGTTTTCATGCGCAAAGACTGGATGCCATGATGAAAAAACAAACGCGTGCAGGCAACGCGAAAAACATTGTCCGCCGCTGTTTTGCTATACACACCTCCCGCTGGGAGGTTTTTTTGTGCCCGAAACAGGCACAATTCCTGTCAATCACCTGCCACTCTTCAACCTCACCGAAAGGAAAACCCCATGGGTAAAAAATCAAAAGTCGCAAATTATAAGCAAAAAGCACCAAAAGCTGAGCGCGTTCAATCGATGTTTGATCAGGGATGGGACCCATTGGGTGGCGAAATTAGGCGCGATAAAAAATACATGAAAACCGTAAAGCCCCGCAGTGAAGGTCAGCGCGACCTGATGCAAGCCATCAAAGATCACAATTTGATCCTGGCGATGGGTCCTGCAGGAACCGGCAAGACCTACCTTGCGATTTCAGCGGCTGTTGAGGCCTTTGAAAAAGGCGAGGTTGACCGTATCATCCTGTCCCGCCCTGCAATTGAAGCGGGCGAGAACATCGGTTTTTTGCCCGGTGACCTTCAGGATAAAATGGCACCATACCTGCGCCCCCTTTACGATGCATTGAATGACCGTCTGGGCATGAAAAAAATGAAACAGTTGATCGACAGCGGTGAAATTGAAATTGCCCCTGTGGGCTACATGCGCGGACGCACGCTGAACAATGCCTTTGTAGTCATTGATGAGGCGCAAAACTGCACCTACGCACAATTAAAAATGATCATGAGCCGCCTAGGTTGGCATTCAACTATGGTGATCACGGGCGATCCGGATCAAAGCGATTTGCTCACAGGCCTGTCAGGGCTTGCCGATATGGCCCATCGTTTAAAGCCCGTCAATGGTATTGCGGTTGAACGTTTGGAGGAAACCGACATTGTCCGTCACCCGTTGGTGGCCTCGATGTTGAACGTTATTTAACGCCTTATAAAACATGTAAATAGAAAGGCGGGGTCAGGCGCACCCCGCTTTTTTCTTTACTTTTCAATCCTGTTTTCATAATATTTAAACATGCAAAATTTATCCGAACCGTTGCGTGTGCGCATCCATCTGAATTTGGGGCGTCCTGAACAGGCAGAAAATACGATCAAGGTCCGATCTCCCAAAAGCGGGCGTTGGATTACTTTAGCCTATGCGGATCGGTTGCATTTGAAGAATGTTGAACCTGTTGTTCATTTGGCCGCGCAAAAGCGCATTGCCAGAACAGGCGGACGAAAATCACCGCATGCATTTTTGGAAGGAGATTTGATTTCATTCCAGGGGCGTGTGCGGGAAAAGCGCCCCCGCGGATTTGACGCATTGGCTGATGATTTGCTTGCGCGAATGGATGGGACCACAAAGCTCAGCACAGTTTTTAATGCGGTGGCGATTAATTATAACCCACGTTTTGCCAATTGTTTTTATGCAGACCACAAAGACAAGAGCGAAATTGACGAACGGTTCGTACGCGCAGAAAACCTTTATGCGACAGGTTGGCGTTTTTGTGTGCAGGGTGGTGAATTCGCCCCCTTTGAAAAGGGCAATCGCAACAAGAACTATCAAAAATCTCTTGCCCAGACGTCCGCCTTTGAACGGCGGGCCCTTGAAAAGGTCGCACGTAAATTCAGCGCGTGATAAGGCTTTAAAGGTTCACTTTTTGTTCTGATCTGCTATGCTGTAGCCTGGACCAACAGGGAGCATTTTCATGGCCAAAACCTCACGACAATATGTTTGCCAATCCTGCGGCGGCGTTTCACCGAAATGGAGCGGGAAATGCGATGCCTGTAACGAATGGAACACTTTGGTCGAGGAAATTGCCAATGATACCGTTCCCAAAGGGCTGTCACGCGGCAAAGGACGCCGTATTGATTTTGTCGATCTGGCCGGCCCGTCTGAAAAACCGCCGCGCACAAAAACGGATTTTTCCGAATTTGACCGGGTGACCGGCGGCGGGCTGGTATCGGGCAGTGCCATCCTGATTGGTGGTGATCCGGGTATCGGAAAATCAACCATCCTCTTACAAATCACATGCCAATTGGCCCAAAAGTTACGCTGTGCCTATATTTCCGGTGAGGAAGCCGTAGATCAGGTGCGTCTGCGCGCTGCGCGTCTGGGGTTGGATAAATCGCCTGTTGACCTGGCATCGGCCACCAATATTCGCGATATCGTCACCACGATGGAGAGCGGGAAATACGACCTTGTCATTATTGATTCTATCCAAACCATGTATCTGGACAATCTGGATTCGGCACCCGGCACCGTCAGTCAGGTGCGCGCGGCATCTGCCGAGCTGATCCGCGTTGCTAAAAAACGTGGTATAACCCTTTTTCTGGTGGGCCACGTGACCAAGGAGGGTCAGATTGCCGGCCCCCGCGTTCTTGAACATATGGTTGATACGGTTTTGTATTTTGAAGGCGACCGCGGACACCAGTTCCGCATTTTGCGCGCTGTGAAAAACCGATTTGGCCCAACGGATGAGATCGGCGTTTTTGAAATGCAGGACAAAGGTCTGGTTGAAGTTACCAATCCATCAGAAATGTTTTTGGCGCAACGCCAGCTGGATGTTGCCGGCAGTGCTGTGCTGGCCGCGATGGAGGGGACGCGACCGGTTCTGGTCGAGATTCAGGCCCTGGTTTCTCCCTCGTCACTGGGGACACCGCGCCGTGCCGTGATCGGGTGGGATAACAACCGTTTGTCAATGATTTTGGCCGTACTGGAGGCCCGCTGCGGTTTACAGATCGGTATGAATGATGTGTATCTAAATGTGGCGGGTGGTTTGCGCATTACCGAACCTGCGGCGGATTTGGCTGTTGCCGTGGCGCTGATTTCCGCATTGTCAGGGGTTGCAGTCCCTGCTGATACAGTCATTTTTGGTGAAATCGGCCTGTCGGGCGAAGTCCGCAATGTCTCGCAAGCGCAATCGCGTTTTAAGGAATCTTCCAAGCTTGGTTTTTCGCGCGCAATTATGCCGCATGTCCCCGGACAGGGAAAAAAATCTGGCAAATCATCCGAGAATGAGGCAAATATAAAGCTTATGGATGTTAAACACCTGAACGAAATACTCCCCCTGTTTTCGGAGTAGAAACGGATACACGATATGATCATTGATCTCGTCATTTTGGGCATTGTCCTGATTTCCGCGGTCGTTGCGTTTTTTCGCGGCTTTATCAAAGAGGTTTTGACCATTGTCGGTCTGGGTGGTGCTGCTGTCGGCGCCTTTCTGTTCGGCGGTATGGCGGTTCCGCTGTTTGAACGCTGGATCGTGAATCCAACGGACGAAGATTATAAATTCTTTGACCTGATCCCGGATGACGTGGTCGCCATGCTGGCAGCTTATGCGGCGGTTTTCATCGTGATCTTTTTGGTGCTGACGCTGATCGGCCACTTCCTTTCCAAGGGTGCTGCGGCCATCGGGTTGGGCCCGGTTGACCGCAGTTTGGGAGTTATTTTCGGTCTGTTCCGGGGTGTGGTTTTGGTCATTGTTTTATATCTGCCGTTTTCACTGATTATGGAGCAGGAAGAGCTGCCTGAATTCGTGCAGGAATCAAAGTTCATTCCGCTGATTGATCAATCGGTTGATTGGACCATTGAGACCGCAGGGATTGAACGTCCGCTCGCAGGTGTTGATAACGAAGAGGATGGCGATGCAACAGATGGCGAAGAGAACACAGAAGGCAGTATCGAAAGTCTGACAAAAGACGCAAAGCGCAAATTAAGTCAGGATATGATCGACCGCGTGCGTGAGGAATACATCGGCCGCAGTGAAGAAGACACAAACACCCAACCGCCAAGCCAATCCCCGGATAATCGCGAGGGGTATGATGCGGGCGAGCGTGATGCGCTTCAGGATTTGATAGAGGAACGGGAATAATGACAGATCAACCACTCAAAGGCCGGGTTGCGGTCATTACGGGGGCATCACGCGGAATTGGTGCGGCAACGGCGGTGGCGCTGGGCGCGGCAGGCGCGAAATGTGTGCTTTTGGCGCGTACGGTTGGCGCTTTGGAAGAAACTGACGACGCCATCCGCAAGGCCGGCGGCGAAAATGCACTTATTATTCCACAAGATTTGTTTCAACTGGGCCGTTTGGATCAATTGGGTCCTGCATTGAACCAACAGTTGGGCCGTGTCGATATTTTTATCGGCAATGCGGCCATGTTGGGCACATTGGGACCGGTTGCGCAAAGCAACCCCGATATGTGGGAAAAATGTTTTAAACTCAATGTTCTGGCCAATCAGCGTTTGTTGCGCAGTTTGCACCCGATGCTGGTACAGTCAGATGCGGGACGCGTGATTTTCGTTTCCTCCAGCGCGGCGCACAAAGACCGCCCGCATTGGGGTGCCTATGCGGCGAGTAAATCTGCGCTGGAGAAAATGGCGAAAGCGTATCAGCTGGAAAACGAACACACCAATATTCAAACACACATCGTTGACCCGGGCCGGGTCCGCACTGAAATGCGTGCATTGGCCTATCCAGGCGAAGATCCGAAAACCCTGCCGACGCCGGATCAAGTGGCTAGCCGTTTAGCGGAGCTTGCCGCATGAGTATTGCAAACCCGCATCTGGAAAACAACCTTCAGCACCGCAGCAGCGTATCGC
>CAXGXG010000038.1:0-9476 GCA_964013525.1 uncultured Alphaproteobacteria bacterium
AATGTTGTGCGTTGATATTGGTATAATTGCGGCCTGACAGGCGCTCGGCATATATTGTATTTTGCAGCACGTTCTCGTTGCTGATATCGTATAAACGTAGATATTCATCATCAGTTGTTTTCATGACGTCAAAACCGCTGCGCCATGTGTCGGTTAAATCAAAACGCCCACGCCCTTCCAAATGTCCGCGAGTCAGGTTTCTTTCAACACGGCCGTCAACTTCGGTGCGGTCTGAAAAAAACGCTATGGATGGGTCGAGATTGATGTAGCCATTTTCAAACCGTTGGCGATATTCGGGTTGCAACAAAACGCCTTGACGACTTGTAGGCTGAACCATCAGGGCGACATCCTTGGTCATGTCCAACCCCCAATAGTATGTTCCACTGCCATAAAACCCTAGATTAGAATCCCAACCGGCATCAGGGCGCAAGAAGCCGCTTTTCTGCTCAATTTGTGGATCGGGGTGGCTGAAATAGGGTGTATAGGCAATGGGAACACCCATCAATTCCAAACGGGCATTATCATATTTTACACTGCCTTCAACCTCATCATAAATAACTTCATCGGCTTTGATTTGCCAAGTTGGGTCCTTGTCCAAATCCTCAAGGCAGGTTTTACACGGGGTAAAACTGGCATTGCGCATAACATGCTTGTTTTGATTAATGCGCTCGCCTTCATCTGCACGAAAACGTGACCCATCGCCAAGGTATGAAACCAATGCCGTGACAAAACCATCTTTCATCTGGTTTGAAAGCTCAACCCGATCGGCAAAATGAACCTGACCTTCACTGTCCAACAAGCTGACGTTCCCGGTTGCCACCACCAGGTCCTGCGTCAAATCATACGTAACCTGATCCGCATTCAGGATCTGTTCTTCTTGAATCAATTCAACATTGCCCGTTGCTGTGACGATTTGCGTGGCATCATCATGTGTAAGCGTATCAGCTGTGAAATCAACAGGTGCATCTGAGCCCTGCGCCAACGCGGCGCCACAGGTCAGCACAATCATTACAGTAACCTGCAGCGCTTTGTTGATACACGTTTTGAACATGAGCCTATTTTCTTGAAGTTTCTACCCGGGCAGATTGTTGCCGATCGGCCCGAAAAAGTCAATTGTTAGGCCTTGAAGAATGCCGGAACCTCATCACCAAAACCCTGTACATCATTAGAGGCGTTTTTAGATTTACCTTTGTTTGAAGTACTGTTACCGGGTTTCGGGTTAGACTTTGGCTTAGGCTTCGGCTTTTCATGCACTTTATGATCAGATTTGGCCTTTGAAGGCTTTGCATCTTTAGGCTCAGCAGCTTTTTTGGATGATTTACTCTTTGCATCATCTTTAGACGATGATTTTTTATCCTGCTGATTGGTATTGCCTTTACCGCCATAATCCAATTCAGGAATGGATTTGTTGATCAAGCTTTCTACATTGCCTAGGAATTTCTTGTCGCTTGGCGCTACCAAAGTTATGGCGCGCCCCTTTTCACCTGCCCGGCCGGTACGGCCAATACGGTGTACGTAATCTTCGGCATTCATCGGAACGTCATAGTTAAAAACATGCGAGACGCCTGAAACGTCAATCCCGCGTGCAACAACATCACTGCAAACCAAAAGTGAAATTTCACCACTTTTAAAGGCATCCAGTGTCTTGGTTCTGTATTTCTGCTCGATATCGCCGTGGATAGAACCGACCTTGTAACCCTGTTTGCGAAGGCTGCTTTCAACACCATCAATATCGCGTTTACGGTTACAGAAAATGTAAGCATTTTCAACATTTTCGGAAACAATAACATCTTTCAATGTGTTTTTCTTTTCACGCGCAGTCGTACGAACCAGATATTGATCCACGTTTTCAGCAGGCTTTGAGGTTGCGGCAACTTTAACAACCTTTGGGTTGCTCAGGAATTTGTCAGAGAGTTTCTTAATCGCGTCTGGCATTGTCGCCGAGAAAAAGAGCGTCTGGCGAAGTGGCGGAAGAAGAGAGACGATCTTCTCCAGATCGGGAATGAACCCCATGTCCAGCATACGGTCCGCTTCATCGATCACCAAAATTTTGATATCAACCAGAATTATGTTTCCACGCTCAAACAGGTCCAATAAACGGCCCGGTGTTGCGATCAAAACATCAACCCCCTGCTCCAGCTCTGAAATTTGCTGGTTCATTGAGGCCCCGCCTGTCAGCAATGTTTTTGTAAGTTTGTGGTATTTTCCAAACTGATCAAAATTCTCAGCGACCTGTGCGGCCAGTTCCCGTGTCGGTGTCAAAATCAGTGAGCGTGGCATGCGCGCCTTGGCGCGGCCGCCTGCCAGCATTTCAATCATAGGGAGAGTAAATGATGCTGTTTTACCCGTTCCGGTTTGGGCCAAGCCCAAAACATCACGTGTCATCAAAGCGATCGGAATGGCGTTCTCCTGAATTGGTGTCGGCTTCTCAAAGCCCATTTCACCAATTGCTTTCAGCGTTTTCTCGCTGAGACCCAGTTTTTCGAAACCCATTCATTCTCCTTGATTTACAACGGTTTTTGGAATAGGCTAACAATTAAATAAACATAAGATTTTGTCAAGGTTTAATTGGCGCTGAACCAATGTTATTCAAGGGTTTGGCGTATTTAACAGGGGAAAATAATGACAAACACCAAAGAAGATGCGTCCAAAGGGAAGCTACACGCCCTGACGCCCGTTAAAAACAATGGCCTTATTGATAATGCCCACACATTAAACCCGGGGACAGAGTTTCATCCCGAGGCCTTAGAAAACATCCGGGTCAACCTCAGCGCAGTAGAACGCAGAACAAGCAGCCTAAAGGGCCGCCGTACTGTTAAAAAACAATGGCAGGCCGCATGGCTTTTAAAGGCGATTTCTTGTATTGATCTGACCACGCTTTCCGGGGATGACACACCGGGGCGCGTCAAACGCTTGTGTGCCAAGGCGCGCAACCCGATCCGCCCGGACCTGATTAAAGCCCTGAATATTGAGGAACTAAATATCACAACGGGTGCGGTTTGTGTATATCATGAAATGGTTGAGACCGCAGTAGAAGCCCTTAAAGGAACATCAATACCGGTCGCCGCCGTATCAACAGGTTTCCCGGCTGGCTTGTCGCCGTTTAAACAACGCGTTGAAGAAATCCGCCAGTCTGTTCACGCGGGTGCGCGTGAAATTGATATCGTTATCACACGCCAACACGTTCTGCGCCAAAACTGGCAGGCCCTTTACGATGAGGTTCGAACGTTCAAAGATGCCTGTGGGCCGGATGTTCATTTAAAAGCCATTCTTGCCACGGGTGAGTTGGCGACGCTGCGGAATGTGGCCAAGGCTTCAATGGTGTCCATGATGGCGGGTGCTGACTTTATCAAAACATCGACAGGTAAGGAAAAGGTCAACGCGACGCTTGATTTCACACTTGTGATGATCCGCATGATCCGGGAATATCAGGCCTTTACAGGATATAAAGTCGGCTACAAACCGGCGGGTGGAATTTCGACGTCCAAAGATGCTATTGCCTATCAGGTCCTGATGAAAGAGGAACTTGGCAATGACTGGCTTCAGCCTGAATTGTTCCGCTTTGGCGCCTCCAGCCTTTTGGCAGATATCGAACGTCAATTGGAACATTATGTGACAGGCGAATACTCAGCCTATAACCGCCACGCAATTTCGTAAAACGCCCTCGCCTTAACGAGGATAAGAAAGACAAGATAAAATTATGAGCAATACAGTGAAAGATATCTATCAATCTATGGAATATGGTCCCGCTTTGGAAAATGATGCCCCGGCTCAAGACTGGTTAAAGGCCCATGATAACAAGGTCCGTCATTATATCGGCGGTAAGTTTGTTACATCTGACAAAAGTTTTGACAGCAAAAATCCAGCCAATGGCAGTTTCTTGGCCAAGGTACCACAGGCAACTGCAAAGGATGTGGATAAAGCTGTGCGCGCAGCTAAGAAGGCTCTGCCAAAATGGCAGGCGCTCAGCTGTTATGAACGTTCGAAGTACCTATATGCAATTGCGCGCCTGATCCAAAAAAATGCCCGCCTGTTGGCCGTTTTGGAAACTCTCGACAATGGAAAACCGATCCGCGAAACACGTGATTTGGATATTCCGTTGGCTGCACGCCATTTCTATCATCACGCTGGTTGGGCAAAGCTGCGCGATGTCGAATTTAAAGGGTACGAGCCTTGCGGCGTTGTCGGTCAGGTTATTCCGTGGAATTTTCCGCTTCTTATGCTGTCTTGGAAAATTGCCCCTGCTTTGGCCGCCGGAAACACTGTCGTTTTAAAACCTGCTGAATTCACACCGTTGAGCGCAACACTCTTTGCAGAACTCTGTGAAAAGGCCGGCCTGCCCGAAGGCGTCGTAAATATTGTGCATGGTGATGGTGAAACCGGTTCTGCAATTGTAAAGCATCCTGATGTGTCAAAAATCGCCTTTACCGGGTCCACCGAAGTTGGCCGTATCATTCGTAAAGAAACAGCCGGCACAGGCAAAAGCCTAACGTTAGAGCTTGGCGGAAAATCGCCCACAATCGTATTTGAAGATGCGGATCTGGACAGCGCTGTTGAGGGCGTTGTTGATTCCATCTGGCTAAACCAAGGTGAAGTTTGCTGCGCGGGTTCGCGCTTGCTTTTGCAAGAAAGCATAGCGGAACGCGTCATTGAAAAATTAAAAGCCCGCATGAACAACCTGCGGATCGGTAATCCATTGGATAAAACCATCGATATCGGCGCGGTTGTTGACCCATCCCAGATGAAACGTATTTCGGGCATGGTGAAAACAGGCGTCGATGAAGGCGCCGAATTGGTTCAACCTGCAAGCATGAAAAACACACCGGCCAGCGGGTGCTTTTACCCGCCAACGATGCTTTTGAATGTTCAACCGTCATCAACGGTTGCGATGGAGGAGATATTTGGTCCGGTTTTATCCGTTATGACTTTCCGCACACAGGATGAAGCAATCGAATTGGCGAACAACACGCGTTACGGCCTGGCAGCCAGCGTGTGGAGTGATAATATCAATATGGCGCTGGAAATGTCACCGCGTATAAAGGCCGGCGTTATCTGGGTCAATGGTACCAACATGTTCGATGCTGCGGTTGGTTTTGGCGGTTACCGCGAAAGTGGTTATGGCCGCGAAGGTGGCAAAGAAGGTATGTATGCATACCTAAAGCCGTCTTATCTATCAAAACTTGCGGATAGCAAACCGAAAAAGCTGACCAAGTCCGTTGCGCCAAAAAACCATACGGTTGAAAGCATTGACCGCACGCCAAAGCTTTATATCGGTGGAAAACAAAGCCGTCCAGACGGAAATTATTCACTGGATATACTGGGTCACGATGGCAGCTTTATGGGTCAAGTCGGCGAAGGAAACCGCAAAGACATTCGTAACGCAGTCGAAGCCGCCCGCAAAGCGGAAGGGTGGAGCAAAACAGCCCATCACAGCCGGGCGCAGATCATGTACTACCTGGCTGAAAACCTGGAAGCGCGCCGTGAAGAATTTATCAAAAGACTGTCACATGCCACTGGCGACCAAAAAGCATCGGTTAAAGAATTTGATACCGCACTTGCCAGGCTGTTCACCTATGCCGCATGGTGCGATAAATATGATGGGCAGGTCCATACCCCGCCGTCACGCACCGTTGCTGTGGCGATGAAAGAAGCGATCGGTAATGTCGGCGTAATTTGCCCGAATGAGGCCCCTCTTCTCGGGTTTATTTCTTTGGTCGCGCCGCTGATTGCCATGGGTAACCGGGTTGTTGTTCTGCCATCGGAAAACGCGCCGCTTTCTGTTACGGACCTCTATCAGGTTCTGGATACGTCGGATATGCCGGCCGGCGTCATTAACATTGTGACCGGTGATCATGCAACACTGGCCAAAACTATGGCTGGCCATAATGACATTGATGCTTTGTGGTGCTTTGCTGATGATAAAGACATTTGCGAAAATGTTGAGGGTCAGTCCATATCCAACCTGAAGCAAACCTGGACATCACAAGGCAAGGTGTTTGATTGGCATGCGGAATATGCAGAAGGTGAAGAGTTTCTGCGCCGCGCAACGCAGGTTAAAAACATCTGGATCCCATACGGTGAATGATTTTTACGGGTGCGCAGCAGTCTAATGGCTCTGCGCACTCAATTTATTAAGAATGAAGCAGAAAAGACCTTAGCTGCAAACCATCAGACATGCGGCAAGGTATCCACATGCCGCTGTCATGGCGCTTAAAAATGTACCCCACGCGGTATCAATCAGAACCATTTTCAAAGTCCATTTTTTCAGCGTTGCATAGTTTGTAATCTCATAGGTTGCATAGGCGCAAAAACCAAAGAAGCCGCCCAACAAAATAGATTGCAACATATTGTCGTCTTTAAGTCCCGGTAAAACGGCAAAAATGATAATTCCGACCGTATAAATCAGATAAAATACGGCGGCAATGCCCATCTTCATATCTGATCGCAACCAGCTTCCCAATTCTTGTTTAAAAAGACGTGTCATAACTGTTTTGATCCAGACCGCATCCACGATCAGAAAAACAGCTGCGCTCGACAGATAGATAATGAGAAGTTGAGAAAGAGAATAATCCATAAAAATAAAAATGGTCGGAACGAGAGGATTTGAACCTCCGACCCCCTGCACCCCATGCAGGTACGCTACCAGACTGCGCCACGTTCCGACATTGTTTGTTAAAACTTGGCCATACTATCAATGCCATGCTTTAAAAGCAACTGTTTTAGAGTTACCAAGAAACCATTACCCTGAAAATACACAGACGTATACGTGGATATTATCCATGTCCGCCATTTGTAATTTTTACGCGCGCAACATCTCACGCAAAGACTTGAGCTCATCTAGCATTGATTTCAGCTCTTGTTTATGAGCTGATTTAAAGGCCGCCTTTGGTGCGGCTTGCGTGGGTTGAGATCCTACAGGCTGAGAGACCTCTTGCTTTACGTCCGCTTGCAACAGTGGCTCATCATCTTCAAGGTCATTCAGCTTTTCGAGAACTTTGTTTTTGGATCCGGCAAGCAGTTTTTGAACACCTTTTATTGTGTAGCCTTCTGTATAAAGCAAAGTGTGAATAGCTTTTAAAAGTTCCACATCTTCGGGACGGTAAAAACGGCGGCCGCCACCACGTTTCATAGGTTTAACTTGTGAGAATTTGGTTTCCCAAAACCGCAAGACGTGCTGCTGTACATCAAGCTCATCCGCCACTTCGCTGATCGTGCGGAAGGCAGCTGCTGATTTTTTGGTCTTGGTCGATGATTTTTGTTTTACTGATTGTTTGTTTGAATGCGTAGACAAACGTTTTCCCCTTATAGAATATGTACTTAGATAAAAATATTAACGGCGCGCTTTATTGCCTTCGTCCACTTCGGTTTTCAAAACGTTGCTGGGACGGAATGATAGGACACGACGTGGCGTGATCGGAACCTCTTCCCCGGTTTTTGGGTTACGACCGATACGCTCGGACTTGTTGCGAACAGATAATGTTCCGAATGATGAGATTTTAACCATATCACCGCTGACAAGCGCCGTTGAAATTTCTTCCAATACCTGTTCTACCAAACCGATAGATTCGCTTTTGCCGAGGCCGACTGCACGGTGGACGGCTTCTCCAAGATCTGCGCGTGTTACAGTTTCATTCATTCTGAAGTCCTCTTTCTTTTGATAGATTAAAATTAAACATTAGGGACGATTCCGTCAACAGGCAACCGCCGGAAAAGCGACTCTATTCCGCGTTTATGAATCTATAGTTAAAGTATCACTTAAAGATTAGGATCAGGATAATTTTTGAATTTTACCCATCATAAACGAAAGGGAGCACCCGGATTTATATCCGAACCAGCGCCGCACCCCACGTCAAACCACCGCCCATGGCCTCCATCAATACAAGATCATCCGGCTGGATGCGACCGTCATGCCAGGCCGTCGAAAAGGCCAGCGGAATAGACGCCGCAGACGTATTGCCATGTTCGGCCACTGTCATGACGATTTTCTCAGACGGCAGGCTCAGCTTCTTGGCTGTCGAATCGATGATGCGCTTATTGGCCTGATGCGGGACCAGCCAATCAATATCGTCTGCTTTCAGGGCGTTGGCATCCAAAGCTTCTCTAACAACTTCACTCATACGTGATACGGCGTGCCGGAAGACTTCCTTGCCGTTCATGACCACACTGCCGACTGATTTTGTTGATCCTGCGCCGCCACTTGTTTTTAATATATCACGTTGGGCGCCCTCGGAATGAAGGTGGGTTGATAGGATGCCATGATCCTTGTCCTCACTCGCAGAAAGTATCACCGCCCCGGCCCCATCGCCAAACAGCACACATGTCGTGCGATCATTCCAATCCAATAGGTTCGAAAATTTCTCGGCTCCGATCACCAGAACCCGTTTTACCTGACCGGCTTTGATAAAATTATCCGCAACGGAAAGCGCATAGATAAAGCCTGAACATACAGCCTGCACATCAAAAGCGAAGCCTTTGTCGCCCATGCCGATCTTGTCCTGAACGGTTACGGCTGTTGCGGGAAATGTTGTATCGGGTGTTGTTGTGGCCACAATGATCGCATCAATATCGCTGCCTAAAAGGCCTGCGCGATCCAATGCCATTTCGGCCGCCTTGACCGCCAGATCAGACGTATGCTGATCATCGGCGGCAATGTGCCTTTGTTTTATGCCTGTACGCTGGCTGATCCATTCATCCGATGTGTCGACGAATTTCGCCAAGTCACTGTTGGTTAAGCATTTTTCGGGCAGGTAATGTCCGGCAGCAATAATTTTGGAAACGGGCATGGTTCACCCCTCTTCTGCTGTTTTAATGTCCGCATCAGGGACTTCAATTTCTGCTTCTGGATCGTCGTGTGACATGCGCTCCAAGAGGTCAGCCACATGGGCATTAAAGTTTTTTTGTGCCAGATTGGCCGCAACTTCAATTGCATTGGCAAAAGCAACAGCATCCGCCCCACCGTGACTTTTCACGCAAAGACCGCGCAAGCCCATGAACATTCCGCCATTGTACATCCGTGGATCCATACGGGATTTCAACTTACGTAAAGCCGGAATAATAAACGGAAGGCCAATATATGCCAGTGGAGAGCTTTTAAAGGAGCTTTTCACCATATGGGCCAACATCTTGGCTGTACCCTCAACTGTTTTCAAAGCGACATTACCGGTAAAACCATCGGTAACGATGACATCCGCCTCACCCTTATTTATATCAGTACCTTCAACGAAACCCATATATTCGGCCTCCTGAAGGTGGTGTGTCAAAATGGCCGCAGCTTCGCGCAGGTTATCATGGCCCTTCATCTCTTCGGACCCGATATTTAGCAACCCGACCTTGGGGCGATCCACATCATTGATCAGGTGAGAATAAACAGACCCCAAAACGGCAAATTCAACCAGAATGCGTGCAGAACAATCCACATTGGCACCCAAGTCCAACATCACAACACCTTTATTACGCTTTAGCGTCGGCATGACAGA
>CAXGXG010000039.1:0-9369 GCA_964013525.1 uncultured Alphaproteobacteria bacterium
TCTGATTTCAGCACCATAATTCCGGATAGCAAAACACACTTCATAGAGCCGGCATGGAAAGCAATTTTATCCAACAAAATGTTATCCGTCGTACTGTGGGAGATGTTCCCGGATAGCCCGTATCTGCTTCCAACCTATACATCGGCTGAAAAATTCTCAGACAGTTACGTTGAAAAGCCGATCTTTGGGCGGGGCAGCGAAGCTGTAAAGATTCATCTAGGTGATCAAATCATCCGCAAAAAACCGGATACCTTAAACCCTGCTAATAATATCTTTGACGATTACCCGAAGGTTTATCAGGACTACCATCCCCTTCCCGAAGTGTCATCCCTGAAAGGGTATCATTACCTGACCAGCACGTGGGTCACACCTGATGGACAAGCTTGTGGCCTTGAATTCCGTATGGACCGATCCCTGATTACTGAGGGGCATAATGTTAAATTTCTTTCTCACTATGTAGTTTAACCTCACTGAACCATTTTCAATTTTGTCAATGCGTGTTGCGTGACCTCTAGAGGCGCCGCAATCAAAACAGAAAAGAATCGCTTTATGTAAAATTAACTTTATGTTAGGCTTTGCCAAATAATCTAATGATATGAAAATTTAAAGATTCGTGAGAATGGGGGACAGTATGTCAAAAGACAATGACGGAAAAACAAAAATCAGTGGGATGAAACGTGGCGGCTTGCGCAAAGTTGTGATGGCCGCAGCATTGGGTTTCAGCGCTATCGGTCTTGGCGCATGTAGCGATAATTCCAACAACGATTGGAACACAGAGGCCAGCGCCGTCCCTACAGATATTGATAAAATGGATGCCTCCGTTAAGCAGGCGGATTTGGTTCAGGGTCGCGAAAGCTGCATTAACAAATTGGTTGAAGCCGGCCTGACCGCCGACGAAGCCAACACGACATGTGATGATATTACCGAACAGGCCATCAGCCAACTTCCCAAAGAAGAACAGCAAAATTACCGTGATCACCATCACAGCAGTTCCGGTGGAACAAACTTCCTTTTGTGGTACATGCTTTTAAATAACGGTCGCACCGTTCACGTTTATAATGACAACCCAAGAACAGGTAACATGAACCGCCTGACACGACCGACAGCGGGTACCAACGCACCGGCCACATTAAATAAAACGCAGAAGACATTTTTGCAGGCTCCGCGTGCACAACGTGCTTCCGTTGCACAGACACTTGCCCAACGGCCTGGCGTTCAAACCACACGTCCATCCGGTCCAAAAGCCTCCAGTCGTAGCGGCTTTACCAGCCGTGGCAGCATGGGCGGAAGCTCTGGATAAGAAATTAAGATAAAGAACATCATGACTTGTGATCGGTAAGACACCACCGCACAGCAACACTTAAAAAGCTAAAGGCGTTATGTTAATTTATGCTTTTATTACGTAGATATTTTGCAAAGAACAGAGATCAGAGGCTGATTAAAAACCTCTCCTCTGCCAACATTAAAAAGAACCTTATGATCTCTCTCGGGGTTCTGGCCGGTGCTTGCGGACTTCATACGGCTGCAATGATGGCGATAGAGGGCATGGCTTTTGGGCAGGCTCTATGGCTGTCGGTCACAACGGCGACAACTGTCGGCTATGGCGATGTTTCAGCCGCCACTGCCCTGGGGCAACTTGCAACAGGAGTAATCATGTACGGGGCCGGTATCACTGCCCTCGCACAAAGCGCCACATATTTTTTCGACTATCGTCAAAACAAAAAGGAAAGAATCCTAAACGGAGATTGGAACTGGAACATGGAAAAGCATATTGTTGTCCTTAACGGCCCTAAAAATGACAAAGGTCATTTCTATAAAGGTTTGGTCAGTGAATTGCGACAAAGCCAGCAGGCTTCGGCGCAGGCGCCCATTATGCTTGTGACTGAAAGCTTTGATCAGGGCATTCCCAACGAATTGCTGGAAATGAATACTGCGCACGTCAATTCACGGGTATCATCTGATGAAGCGTTTGAGCGTAGCGATTTAAAAGAAGCCCAGACGATTGTCATACTGGCTGAGGACGAGAATGACCCAACAAGCGATAGCGTCACATTTGACTTGGTCTCACGTGCCCGCGACGAAAACCCGAATGCGGTCATCATCGCAGAAGCTGTTTCAAAAGAATATAAGACACGGCTTGAACGCGCAGGCGCCAACCAGGTAGTTCGTCCCATGCGCAATTGCCCTGAACATTTGAGCGGATCAATCATCTCGCCTGGAATTGAAAAGGTTCTGGACGACATTTATGACCGCGATGGTGAGGAAGCCACACGTTATGACGTCTCGATCCGTGGCAAATGGTCAGATGTTGCCGCTAAGTGCTACATCGAAGATATCGGAGCCCCATTGGCCTATATTGATAAAAACGGCAATACTATTCCTGCGTGTTCAGACCCTGGCAAGGATGTTGATATCCAGAGCCTGTTCGTTGTCGTGCGTTCTGACAACTTCAAAGACACGAAAGAAGTGGCCAGACTTTTATCCAAGGCAAAGCCGAATCCAAAGGTTGAAACACCCAAAGCCCAAAAACCTAAAAAATCATTGCGTAAACGCTTAGGTCTCTAAGACGAAGCGCTCTTAAATGTTCTGGTAAGCTGACAGTTGATCAAGCCCTCCTAAGTTTGACAATCGGGCAAATCTACTGCATTGCCGCTGAGATCAAAATATGCGGTGTAGCAGACTTAGGCAATCCGTTTAAGGCGAGCACTTTGTAAATCAAAGCCACTGTAGCGTTTGCTTTAACTTCCCCACTTCACCGTTGGCTTTGCAACTTGGCATATTACTAGCTGCCCACATTTCATGCGCCCTTTATCATTATACGTGATACAGTGATTCAGATGTTTTGCAGCATTTTTGGTGCAAACCGGAAATCATTTTTTGATATCAGCACGGAACGTTAATGCCAATAAGAAGTTTATAAATCAAATACTTAAATTATAAAAGCGATTAAGATGGCCGCCAACCTGGATAGAGACCGATTTGATGCAGCACTCCAAGCCATCGAAGGCATTGTTTGGACAAACAATGCTGCGGGCGAGATGGTTGGCGAGCAAGATGGGTGGAGCGCCCTGACTGGCCAATCCTATGATGAATATAAGGGCTTTGGCTGGGCCGATGCCGTACATCCTGATGATGCCCAGCCAACCATTAACGCTTGGAACGCATCCGTATCTGAGCGCAAACCTTTTATCTTTGAACATCGCGTCAAAAGGCATGACGGCGCGTGGAGGTTGTTTTCAATCCGCGCCATTCCCATTCTGAATGATGATGGCGAAATCAGGGAATGGGTAGGTGTACACACAGACATTACAGAACAAAGAAACCTGGCAACATCCCATGAGCAGGAAAGGCTGAAATTTAAAACCCTTGCCAATGCCATCCCACAACTCGCCTGGATGACGGATGAAACCGGCTACATCTATTGGTATAATGAACGCTGGTTTGATTATACTGGCACAACCCTGGACGAAATGCAGGGCTGGGGATGGAAAAAAGTCCACCACCCCGATCATATGCCCCGCGTGGTTGAGCTGCTAAAGGACTGTTTTGAAAATGGGCGTGACTGGGAAGACATTTTTCCATTGCGTGGCAAAGATGGACAATTTCGTTGGTTTTTATCAAGGGCCACAACCATCAAAGATCAGGATGGAAAGATTCAGGGCTGGATTGGTACCAATACGGACATTACAGCTGCCAAGAAGACAGAAGAATATTTGATCAAAGCCAAAAACGCCGCAGAAGAGGCCAGTGAGGCCAAATCTGAATTTCTGGCCAACATGAGCCACGAAATCCGCACCCCTTTAAATGCAATTGTTGGCATTGCAGAAATATTAAGCAAGGGCGGCCTAGACAAAACCAAGCATGAAACACTGTTGCGTACATTGCACAGTAGCTCATCAACCTTGACCGGCTTGATCAATGATCTTTTGGACATCAGCAAAATAGAAGAACGCAGCTTTAGGTTGGAAGAAAATAAGGTTTGCTTTGACGATTTGTTTGAAGAGATTCAAAACATGTTTGCAATTAAAGCCGAAGACAAAAATGTCGATATTATTTTCGATTATTCCAAACTGAAGGGTTATAGTTTTATTGGCGATCCGCTCAGGCTCAAGCAGATTCTGGTTAATATCGTCGGAAACGCCTTAAAATTCACACCCGAGGGATCCATCACTCTTGATGCAAGTTTCGTGAAAGACGACGCGCCCGATCACGGCTTTAAAATCCAAATCCGTGATACCGGGATCGGCATACCTGAGGATGCCCTGCAAACTCTGTTCGAAAAATTTACGCGGGCGGGCAATGTTGGGAACACCCCTGGTAGCGGTTTAGGCTTGACCATCAGTAAACATTTAACGGAGATGATGGGTGGTCGAATTGATGTTCAAAGTATGCTTGGGCGCGGCACAAAAATCACTATTCATTTGCCGCAGCCAGCTTTTTCAACAGAGGATGATGTACCGAATAATGATCGTGATTTGGTACGTTCGGCCACTTGGGGCCATAACAAAAAAATCTTGCTGGTTGAAGATTACGAACCCAATATCATTGTGACCACCGCCATGCTGGACGACCTTGACCTTGCCTACGATGTTGCCAGAGATGGAAATGAAGCTGTAGATTATCGAAAGAAAAACACCTACGACCTTATATTGATGGATGTGAATATGCCCCACAAAAATGGAATCGAAGCCACCAAAGAAATCCGGGTGTGGGAGAAAGCTCACAAAGTCGTCACCGTGCCCATCATAGGGATGACCGCCCTTGCCCTGAGCGATGATAAGGGCAAATGCATGGATGCAGGCATGAATGATTACCTCGCCAAACCCGTCAGCGAACAAAAGCTGCATAGCGTGGTTGCCGCTCAAATTTCGGAACAGTAAGGCTTAACGCGCGATCAAAACAGAATAAATGCTTCTAACACCACCGGAAGATACGACGCAGCCCATATCAGGATACCCAACGGCCCCTGCGGTAATATTCGCGCCCCCGCCCCCTGCGGTATAAGTCCCATCAAATCCAGGGAAAATAGCATAATTATCATTTACAGGGCTTGCATTTCCAGAGCCTCTCAGCTTGGTATTGACCGCTCTACATATCTCGCCTGATACGTTATTTAGAACGATTAGCAAATCTGAACAGTTAGCGCTTGCGCCACTACACCCAACGCCACTGATCCGTGCGTCACCTGTGAAAACCAAATTGTTCGCCTGACCGGGCTTTTGGGGCGTCATACCACCCCCGTTGGGGTGGAAAACATAACAATCTGTTGAAGCAGTGGGATTGTAGAAATCATCAGAGCCATCTGTTTCCATTACGCCACCCTCATCACTATCGTAATGAAAAGACAATTCGGTATCAGAACATTGGTTGATCAATTGCATTCTTTGCACGCTGTGTTGGATAGCGCCAACATATTCGAAAATCTGCGCAACCTGAATTTCTGTTTCTTCTTTGTTGATATTCCCTGAACCACGCCCTGAATTGGTAACCGCATAAGAAAGCGCTGCAAACAAAGCAACGGCGATAAGAATTAAGAACAGAGCATGTCCAGACTGGCGTTCATAGGTGCATCGTACAGCAATCACCTCCTTAACGGAACTTTTAATTCGGCACCTAAACAAAATAATTTTTTTGTTAAAATATGATTTTGCATAGCCCGAAATTAATCCTCTGATATAAAAAACCGCCCCCGGTTTTAAGCGGAGGCGGTCTTTGAACAAAATTAAATGTGTTCTTAGTAATTTAGGCTGGCCATTGTTTCGGCATTCAGCGTGCCTGTGGCTCTTAGGTTATTGGCCTGCTGGTAGCTACGGATTGCCGCACGCGTGCGTGCACCTGCAATGCCATCGGCACTAAGATTATAGCCCGCACGGTCCAAACGCATTTGAAGATCGCGGATGTCCGCACGTGACATCGCGTTAAAATCATACATATCGCCTGCCGCATTCATACGCGCATTGTTGCGTACGTTGGCTGCTGTTCTGCTGCGAATTGCGCCGCTGTTTAGCATGTCCAATGTTGCATTATCCAAGCTGCCTGATGCCTTCAGGTTGTTTTCCATTTGATATTCACGAATGGCCGCGCGTGTGCGCGCACCCATCATGCCATCGACCGAAAGATTATAACCGGCACGGTCCAGACGGCGCTGAAGGTCCATGACGTCTGCACGGGACATATCATAATCATCCATAAAACGTGCGTTCGGATTGGCGTTGGCATAGGCATTTGCGTTTACGTTGGCACGCGCATTATTATTTACACGCGCATTGCTGTTCATGCGTGCATTTGTGTTCATGTCAGCTTCGTTCCAAGTGACAGCATTGCGGTTGTTTACGCGCACGCGGTTGTCGGTACGGACACGGTTGGTGCGCATATCTGTGCGGGTATTCACATCAGCATCAACACCGACATTACCACTTACAACACCGGTATCCGCACCCAACAATACGTTTGAGCGTACATTCGGATCTGCGGATGCTGGCATTGATAAGGTAATCATCGCCACGCCGGCCATTAGGGTTTTGGTAAAAGTATTCATTTTAGTCTCCATAAATTAGATTGGTTAACGCCCCCACAAATAGATGAGCGGCCAAATAATTCCATTTTATGAAGCCTGTAGTTATATCGAAACAAAGGAATTGATATTTGAAAACTCCAGAATGCGTCTTCTACAGCCGTTGAATGATAAGCCTAAATTCTATCGCGCCAATACAACGTAATACATGTTATAAGTATCCGCGACAGGGACGCCGCCCCCCTCAAAACATCCATAGTTTTTGCCATCAAAACTGAAATTACCGGACTGATCGCTTAGTTGATAACCGGTATAAAAAATACCCCGATAATGCTGAAAAGACGCGCTTTGCTCCCACGCGCCACTATGGTCTTGCGGCGGTTCGCCACTAACATCCGGAATGCCTGCGGATCTGTTAATACTTAAACATGTCTGCAAATCGATAGAGGGTATAAAAAGGACAAGGTCGGTCGTGCCGGTCGAGTTACACGTTGTGTCAGAATTGGAAGTCGCCCGGCCTGTTCCAACCCCTGATATACAGGAATAGGAATGAAAAAAATAATCTGAGCCATCATTTAAGCCAGCCGGCAAATCGGTATAGGCAACACCGCCACCATTCGGGTGAAAGACATGGCAGGAGAAGTCGGAAACGCCGTTGTTATAGAAATAATCCGTATCACTGCCATCATAGGGCGCGCGCTCAAAACTGATTTGCGTATCCTGACACCCGTTAATCAATCGCAGCCGCAAGATTGCCTGCTCTATTGCCGCACCGTATTGAACAACCTGCGCAGATGAAATTTGGGCCGTTTCACGATCAATTCCGCCACCGCCGCGTCCGGAATTTGTCACCGCATAGGAAAGAGCCGCAAATAGCGCAACAGCGATCAGAATTAAAAACAGCGCATTTCCAGATTGGTATCTCATATTTAAATTTTAAAATATAAATGTGTAAAAAGTAAGGCAAACTTTTGCACTGGGTAATGATCACATTGTTTTAGGCTTCGTCCCATCCTATCAAGCCGATCTTTTAACACCCGATTTTATTAGAATAAAAACAGCCCCCCGATGATAGGAGGGCTGTTTGAAACACTTATTTTCTTATTCCATTTTGTCGGCTGATTTGGCAAGACGTACCAGATTGATAAATTCTGCGCGGTAGCCGAATTGATCTTCGCCCTTGGCGGATTGTGCCATGTCTATAACATCATCATAATCAAAATCAGATGTATAAGTGCCCCCGCGCAATAACTGGCCAAAGCCCGCCACCGCACCGGCAAAACGAATATCGTCAGACGGCTCCGCTTTTTCGTCTTCAACCGTCACCGGGCGTGTTAATAAATCGCTTTTTTCTGAGAATTCAGCCAGACCACTTTCAGGCATTTTATAGCGAATTTTCAAAAGTGCATATTCGTTGCTTGTTCCAACAGTATCGGTTTGTTGCGGCTGGTAACGCAGATCGTCGACCATGCGGTTTTCACTGCTCGCAGGGGTGACCTCATAAATTGCAGTCACGGCATGGCCTGCCCCGATTTCGCCGGCATCGACCTTGTCATTGTTAAAGTCCTCGCGGTTCAGGTGGCGTGTTTCATAGCCAATCAAACGGTATTCAGACACAGTCGTCGGATTGAACTCAACCTGAATTTTGACATCCTTGGCGATCGTAAATAATGTCGCGCCGGCCTGATCGACCAGGACTTTGCGCGCCTCATTCAGGTTGTCAATATAGGCTGCCTGACCATTGCCATTTTGCGCCAACGTCTGCATCAAATTGTCATGATAATTGCCTTGCCCAAACCCCAGAACCGACAATGAGATTCCGGTATCGCGCATACGCTCGACGTAGTCCTGCAGCTCTTCATGATTTGTAATGCCGACATTGAAATCGCCATCGGTTGCCAGAATGACACGGTTCACGCCGTCCTCGTCAAACCCGGATTGCGCCAAAGCATAGGCTTGCTTGATACCTGCGGCACCCGCGGTTGACCCACCTGCATTCAGGTTTTCCAGCGCACTGATAATTTTTTGCTTATCGGCCACCTTGGTTGGCTCCAAAACGGTACCGGCAGATCCGGCATAGGTCACAATTGCAATGGTATCGTCTTCATCCAATGAGCTGAGAAGCAATTTAAAAGAATTGATCAAAAGCGGCAATTTAACCGGGCTGTTCATTGACCCTGACGTATCCAACAGGAAAACCAGGTTACTGCGTGGTTTATCCGTTTTGGGCAATTCGTATCCCTTGATCCCGATATGCATCAGCTTTTTCCCCTCGGCCCACGGGCTGTCATAAACGGCGACCGTCGGCTGAAACGGTTTGTCCCGCATTTCAGGTACGGCATAATCATAATTGAAATAATTGATCAGCTCCTCAACACGCACCGCATCTTTTTGCGGCAGAACACCATTGTTGAGCTGACGACGCATAAAACTGTAACTGGCGGTATCCACATCAACTGAGAATGTAGACACAGGATCTTCACTGGCCAGCTTTACACTGTTGTCTTTAAAGTCTGTAAATTCATCCTCACCCACATCTTGATAAGATGGCTGGATATAATCGTCAGCGGGCGGCGGCGCGATCATCATTTCGTTGGCGGCAAAACTGCGCGCGGCCTGTGTTGATACAACGGGCGGGGCGGTTGGTGACAGATTTGCGGCGGCATCTGCCATATCTCCCGCCTCGACCATTTCTTCCTGCATTTCAACTCCAGATGCTGTTTTACCCACCGGCGCAGGATAGAAAGACGTGGCATTCTGAGCAGCTTGATCAGCGCGTTTTCGGTCGGCCTCGCGAATGGCGTCTTGAGAAGCAAGGGAAACGTCCCCCGCCCCGCCCACAGATGTGACCTCAG
>CAXGXG010000040.1:0-9300 GCA_964013525.1 uncultured Alphaproteobacteria bacterium
CACCGTTGAAACCTTTGATCAAAATTCCTTTTTTAATGTTTTTGATCAGTGATTCAGGTGTTTGTGTACCCGGTTGGACCCGCGTGTTTGTCAGGCCACTCTCACGCCCGATCGGCTTTTGCTTCAGCTTGCGCGCAGAATGCAAATTCAAAACATAGGATTTCACGACACCTTTCTCGATAAAGGTCATTTTTTGTGATGCGATCCCAGCACTATCGACTGACTGCGATCCCAAACCACGCTCCAGTGAGGGGTCGTCTTCGATTGTAATGTCCTTGGGCATAACAGATTGACCCAAAGAGTCCTTCAAGATTGTGGCATTTTGATAAACGGCATTTCCACTAATTGCACTCATCACGGTGGAAAAGAACCCCGCTGCTGTACCGTGATCAAGTACGATGGGGTAATCACCTGTTTCAGGTTGTTCCGATCCCAGTTTGCTGACTGCATCATTTGCAGCATCCCGCCCCAATAATTTGGCATCCGGCATATCTTTGAAGTGACGTGCGCCGTAATATTCGCCGCCAATTTCCATCTTTTCGTTGGCTTCGGCAATAACGCTGGCCCCTGCTGAATACTTCGTCCGTGCAAGCGCGCGTTCGATTCCGTTGGTTGCCTTGTGATAAACCATAGATACATTCTGTGAAGCACTGACACTGCGGCAGGATTTGACCTGTTTATTTGCATAGACTTCTTTTTCCACCTTCAGCGCATATGCAATTAAATCTTGTGATGTCACATCATCGGCATCAAACAAATCAAGATCCTCTTTCATGGCCTGAGCCACATCCTCAGAAGCGGCCAAACGCGTATCCGGATTTTCCGGTACATGTGGTAACAATTGAAGATTATCGGAAATGGCCTTTTTAATCTGATCCAAATTACCGATATTTCTGCTAAAAGCAATTTTACGGTCTCCTGCAAAAAGCTTGATTGTGATTTCGTCCACTGCGCCGTTTTCGGTCATGGCCGGTTCGCCGTCCTCGACAGATACGGATGTTTCATTATGGCCCGAAATGTAAATTTCGACATCGCTCAAACCTGCAGACTTGCCGTGTGTCTGTGCGTAATCAATCAGGGCGTCCGCAATCTGGCCAGCATCCTGCATAAATTTTTCTTTTTGTTTTTGAATCATGCTCATTTTTTTGGTCCTTTTCTGCCGCCGATTTTCATTTGTTTAATACGGACTGTTGGCTGGCCAATACCCGCTGGCACCTGCTGACCGTTCTTTCCACAAGTTCCTGTGCTTTTTTCAAGGTGCAGATCATTACCGACATCCAAAACAGATTGGATCACATCCAGACCATCACCAACCAGGGCTGCGCCTTTCACGGGCTCGCACAATTTCCCATCACGAATGACATAGGCCAATGTCGCATTCATATTAAATTCACCCGAAGTGATATTTACCTGACCACCGCCCATTTTTTTGACGTACAAACCGTATTTAACACGTTTGATAATGTCCTTTGGGTCATCAGTGCCGGGCGCAAAATACGTATTGGTCATGCGCGGCATCGGCGTGTGTTGATAGCTTTGACGGCGGCCGTTTCCGGTCGGACGCACGCCCATCAATTGTGCATTTTGACGGTCCTGCATATAGGATTTCAAGACGCCCTTCTCAATCAGTGTATTCTTTCTGGACGGGACCCCTTCATCATCAAATGGAATGGACCCGCGCATCCCCTTGATATCACCTTGGTCAATAACCGTGACTTTTTCTGATGCAATCTTCTGACCCAGCTTGCCGCTATAGACAGAAATGCTGCGACGGTTAAAATCTCCTTCAAGCCCGTGGCCGACAGCTTCGTGCAACAATACACCTGGCCAACCCTGGTTCAAGACAACCTCCATAGCACCCGCGGGCGCCGGTTCTGCAATCAAAAGCTCCTTGGCGGTGTCATAGGCTTCCTTTGCTGCTTTTTGGTATTGTTCCTTATCAAATACGCCCAGGCAGTTTTCAGGCCCGCCTATGATCACACTGCTGGTTTCGAGCGTACCGTCTTTGCCTTTGACCTGTACGGAAATAGACAATGTTGTGCGTGGTTGGCTGTCATAAAGGCTTTTGCCCTCATCCGTAATAATATGAACCTGTTTCGATGACGCGCTATAGCCCAACTGGATATTTTCAATATCAGCGCCCAGCGTTTTGATGTAATCCTCAATTTCGTTTAGCTTTGCGATCTTTTCGGCAGGGGTCATGTTCGAAGCCAGGTCCGCTTCGGGATACATGGACGTTTCGTGATGAACCTCCGGATCCGATGCATGTTTTTTTAAACCTGTTTTCAGAACCTTGCGCGTTTCATCTGCTGCGTTTTCAAGGGTTTTGCGGTCAAATCTGTTTGCATAGCTGTAGCTGACATTTTGATGCTGTCCAATACGGAAACCGAAACCGCCGCTGTTGTTGCCGAATGATATGCTGCGGAATTCACCTTTTGACTTGCTAATGCTTTCGCTTTCAATTGTCTCCTGATAAAATTCACCGTAATCTGCGTCTTTCAGGGCCTCTTTTACAATTTTTTGCGTGTCTTCCAACGTCAGGTCCGTATCGGTAAAAAACGCGCGTTTGATCTTGTCAGCTTTACTTAGCTTTGCCATTGGCATCATCCTATTTTATATCATTTGGGAAATTAGATTATACATAAACCACAATTCGCGGTCAAAGATTATTTGTCCAAGGCCTTATTTGAAAGAATAGATCCGTCCCTATTATTCGCCAACAGCATCCAGATGTTTGACTTCATGGTATAGGGCTGCCGCCATCAGGGCTTTGGTATAATCTGTTTTCGGATTGTCAAAAATTTCTTCAGTCGGGCCGGCCTCAACCACCTTGCCATCTTTCATAACGACAACATCATGTGACATGGCACGCACAACCTTGAGGTCGTGACTGATAAAGAGGTAGCCTAGATCATACTTAACTTGCAAGTCACGCAATAAATCTACAACCTGAGCCTGAACCGACATATCAAGCGCAGACGTCGGTTCGTCCAACATAATGAACTTTGGCTTGAGAACCAATGCGCGCGCAATGGAAATACGCTGGCGCTGACCACCTGAAAATTCATGCGGGTAACGGTTGCGGACATCAGGGTTTAGACCAACCTCTTTCAAGGCATTGACGATGATATCTTCACGTTCAGGCTTGCTGGTATTTGGACGATGCACAGCCAGCCCTTCGCCAATAATTTGTCCAACAGACATGCGTGGCGATAAGGATCCATAGGGGTCTTGAAAGACAATCTGCATATCTTCGCGCAGTTTACGCATTTCGCTACGATCAAATGCACTGATGTCTTTGCCGTCAAAAACGATCTTACCCTTGGAAGATATCAGTTTTAACAAAGCAAGGCCCAATGTCGTTTTTCCGGATCCTGATTCGCCAACGATGCCAAGGGTTTGACCGGATTGTACTGAAACGTCAATGCCGTCAACAGCTTTGACGTGGTCAACGGTGCGTTTGAAAAAACCTTTTTTAATGGGGAACCAGACTTTCATATCGTCTGCTTTTAAGATGACACCGGCGTTATCATTTACAGGTACTGCCGATCCTGAGGGTTCAGCTGACAGTAACATTTGTGTGTATGGGTGTTCCGGCGTCTCGAATACTTTTTTAACCGGTCCAGCTTCTACGATTTCGCCCATTTTCATGACACAAACATCATCGGCAAAGTCTTTTACGATGCCAAGATCATGGGTGATGATCAAAATAGCCATCCCCAACTTTTCCTGAATCTCAGACAAGAGCTTCAGAATTTGGGCCTGGACGGTGACATCCAGCGCGGTTGTCGGCTCGTCCGCGATCAAAAGATCGGGTTCATTCGCCAAAGCCATCGCAATCATCACACGTTGGCGCTGACCTCCTGACAATTCGTGTGGATAGGCCCCCAACCGTGTTTTAAGACGTTCAAGGCCGGCCAACTCCAGCAATTCCAGAACGCGGGCACGCGCTTGCTCTTTATCCATATTCTTGTGTAAAAACAGGGCCTCGGATATCTGGCGCTCAATCGTATGCAACGGGTTGAGCGATGTCATCGGTTCCTGAAAGATCATGGATATTTCATTACCGCGTACTTTTCTAAGATCTGCTTTGTTAGCCCCCACCAGCTCTACATCATTGTATTTAACACTACTGCCTTCAGGGTGGCTTGCCATCGGATATGGTAGAAGCTGAAGAATTGAAAGTGCGCTCACCGATTTTCCTGATCCGGATTCACCCACCAGGGCCAGTGTCTTACCCTTCTCCAAATCAAAAGAAATTTTCTTAACAGCATCAACCTCTTGGCCCGGGGTCTTAAATTTTACAGATAGGTTTTTAACGCTTAATAAGCTCATGCTGTAGGCTCCTCATGAATACGTTCGGGGTCGACATCCTTGTCCAATGGCTCGCCAGACATGTTTTCATCTGCGGCAAAAATTTTGCGCGGGTCAAAGGCATCACGAACGGCCTCCCCAACGAAAGTCAGCAGCGAAAGCATGATCGCCAATGACATAAACGCCGTAATTCCGAGCCACGGGGCCTGAAGATTGTTTTTACCCTGCAATAGCATCTCACCCAGCGACGGGGATCCCGGCGGCAAACCAAACCCCAGAAAGTCCAGAGAGGTCAAGACACCAATTGACCCGGTCAGCACAAATGGCATTAAACTTAGAACTGCAATCATCGCGTTCGGAAGGGCATGGCGCCACAGAATAACAGGTGTGGATACGCCCAAAGCCTGCGCCGCGCGAATGTAATCCATTTTGCGGACTTTAAAAAATTCAATCCGCACCACATCAACAAACCCGGTCCAGCTGAACAGAACCATAATGAACAAAAGCGTTCCAAAACTAGGCGTGATGATTGAAGACATGATAATCAATAATAGCAAGACAGGCATGCCCTGCCAGACCTCAATAAAACGCTGTGAGAGAAGGTCAAACCATCCCCCAAAATAGCCTTCAAGCGCGCCGATGATAATTCCGATTGCGGAACCGATCAGCGTGAGAGCCAGACCAAACAAGACTGAAATACGAAAGCCATAAATGACGCGTGCCATGACATCGCGCCCCTGATCATCCGTACCCAACCAATTGTCTGCGGTGGGCGCAGATGGTGCAGACTGGGTCAGGTCATAATTAATCGTGTCATAAGAATACGGGATCGGGGGCCAGACAATCCAGCCCTTCTCTTCAATCAGCTCTTGAACAAATGGATCACGGTATTCAGCTTCCGTCTGGAATTCACCCCCGAATTCCGTCTCCGCATAACTCTTCATAAACGGTGCGTAAAAATCGCCGTCATAACGCACCAGTATCGGTTTGTCATTGGCAATGACCTCGGCCCCAAGGCTGATGATAAAAAGCACCATGAATATCCAAAAAGACCAATAACCGCGACGGTTGTTTTTGAATTGTGAATAGCGACGCTTGGTAATAGGAGAGAAAGAAAACATCAGTGCGCCCCCCCTTCCAAGGCATTGAAATCAATCCGCGGGTCAACCCACGTCATAGTCAAGTCACTGATCAGTTTGATGACAAGGCCAAAAAGCGTAAAGATATAAAGAGTTGCAAACATGACAGGATAGTCCCGGTTTACAACGGCCTCAAAACCCAACAGGCCCAAACCGTCCAAAGAAAAGATCGTCTCAATCAATACCGAACCTGTTAAAAACACACTGGCTAATGCAGCGGGAAAACCTGCAATTACCAGGATCATAGCATTTCTAAAGACATGCTTGTAAAGGATTGTTTTTTCACGTAAACCTTTGGATCGCGCCGTAAGGACATATTGTTTGTTAATCTCTTCCAAAAAAGAGTTTTTAGTCAAAATTGTCAGACCGGCAAAACCGCTGATCACCATAGCTGCAATCGGCAATGTCAAATGCCAAAAGTAATCTGCAATCTGTTTGTACCACGGCAGTTGATCAAAATTCTCGGACACCAGTCCCCTTAATGGGAAGATATCCATATAAGTCCCGCCGGCAAATAAAACGATCAGCAAAACCGCAAACATAAAGCTTGGTACGGCGTACCCGACGATAATTAAGCCAGATGTCCAGACATCAAACGCTTCACCATCTTTAACAGCCTTTTTAATCCCAAGCGGTATGGATACCAGGTAAATAATCAGAGTTGACCACAGGCCAAGCGAAACAGAAACCGGGAGCTTGTCTACAATCAGTTCCGTCACTTTACGATCCTGATAGTAGCTGTCGCCAAAATCAAAACGAAGATAGTCGCCAATCATTTTAAAGAAGCGCTCATGAACAGGCTTATCAAAACCGAATTGCTGTTCCAGTTCCTCAATAAAGGCCGGGTCCAGGCCTTGTGCTCCACGATACTTGGATGAGCTGCTGCCCCCGCTTTGCTGACGCTGGGTTTGTTCAAAGGAAAAATCCTCACCCCCACTTCCTGAAAAGCGCGATGTTGCTGATGTATTTACACCCTGAACCTTTGCAATCATCTGTTCAACAGGCCCACCGGGGGCCGCCTGAACGATAAGGAAATTCAATAGAATGACACCGAAGATTGTCGGTATCATTAACAGCAAGCGTCTGAGTATATAAGCAGCCATCGTACCTTATTCTGTATCTTGGTTCATGTCGCTGTCAGAATCAGCATTTGCCCACCACGTGTCAACCACGGCCAATCCATATGGCGGCGCTGCACTTGGGTAACCGAATTTGTCCCAATAGGCCAAACGGAAATAATCGATATGCCAGTGTGGGACAACATAGTAATTCCACAACAGAACACGGTCCAGCGCCTGGGTCGCGGTGACCAGGTCCTCACGGTCGGGCGCCTGGATAATTTTATCAATCAACGCGTCGACTACCGGGTCATTCACACCTATTAAATTTCGGCTGCCGGGTTCTGATGCCTTTTCAGAACTCCAGAAATCACGTTGTTCGTTTCCCGGTGAGTTGGATTGTCCGAATGTTCCAACTGTCATATCGAAATCAAAGCCATCCATACGGTTTTGATACTGGGCAGCATCAACGACGCGGATATTTGATTGAATTCCCATGCGTTCGAGGTTTTGAACAAAAGGACTTGCCCAGCGCTCAAACGCTTGATTGTTCAGAAGGATCTCAAAGTTTAAGACTGTGCCGTCCTTTTCGCGCAGACCATTTTCGTTTAAGGTCCAACCCGCATTGTTCAGAATTTCAATACCTTGGCGAAGGTTACGACGATGGTCACTGCCGCTGCCTGTAGTTTTCGGCACTGAAAACTCTTGCGTAAACAGCTCAGGCGGCAGTTGGTCACGGTAAGGCTCTAACAAAGCCAGTTCATCACCACTCGGCGTACCGGAAGACGAAAGCTCAGAATTTTCAAAAAAACTGTCTGTGCGGGTATAGGTATCGAATGCGAATTGCTTGTTGGACCATTCAAAATCGAATGCATAGTTTATAGCCTGTCGAACAGCGCGCTCTTGAAAGACCGGATTGCGTGTATTAAAGATAAAACCCTGCATACCTGACGGCAGCATGTGCGGGCGCTCCTTCAGTACGATATCCCCGCTTTTGACGGAGTTTGTATTGTAAGATGTTTTCCAAAGCTTGGCCGTGTTCTCCTGGCGGAAATCATATTCACCAGCCAAGAACGCCTGAAGCGCCACGGTGTCATCACGATAATAATCATAAATGATGCGGTCAAAATTATGACGACCTTTGGACATAGGTAAGTCCTTGCCCCAATAATCTTCAACACGCTCGTAAACAACACGGCGCCCAGGCGTCACCTCATCCAGTTTATAGGGGCCACTACCCATCGGCGGCGTCAATGTTGTGCTGGCAAATGTCTTCCCCTCCCAATAGGCTTTTGGCAGGATCGGCATTTGACCAACAATCAAAGGTAATTCGCGGTTTCCACTGACATCAAAGTCAAAACGTACGCGGTGATCATTTTCAGCCGTTACTTCGCTAACATTCGCATAATATGCTCGGTAAAACGGATGGCCGTCATTTTGCAAAGTATTTAATGTCCAGACCACATCTTCGGCCGTTACAGGCGTTCCGTCATGAAAACGTGCCTCAGGGCGCAGGTTGAATGTTACGCTGGAGCGGTCTGCCGGCATTTCAAAGCTTTCCGCCAGAAGGCCATATTCCGAAAACGCCTCATCTTCAGTTGAATAGAGAAGCGTGTCATACGGCATTGTCGAACCTGCCGCTGGCGAGCCCTTCAGAATAAACGGGTTTACATTGTCAAACGTACCGATAGCGTGAAGCTTGATTTCGCCGCCTTTTGGCGCTGATGGATTGACGTAGGATAAGGTGTCCCCTTTTTGATATTTTGGTTCTCCATGCATGGCCATACCGAAAACAGGTCCGACAGGCGCATCAGGTATAACGGCTTCTTCATTTTCGTCTTCGGGCATGGCCGCCATACCTTCATCAGTGGGCATGCGTTCGCCCCCCATATCTTCGATGGCGCCTTCCATATTCATATCACGCATTTCGCCTTCAACGACACGGTCGCTGGAAACCTCTGTGACCTGAACATCTTCGCCGGTATCAACATCTTGGGTTTCAACAGCTTGATCTGGCTGCTCAGCTACAATTTGCGTATCTTCGGGAACAACGGTTTCCTGTTGATCTGTTGTGGATGCAGAGAAGAATAAAACCGCACCGATGGCCGTTAAACCCAAAACAAGAATGACCGCATGAAACAATTTCATCGTTATAAGCCTTTACCGTAAATGTGAACGTATCCGATATCTTAGACCAACCTACGCCCATTGCAAGTAATGGTTCATATTTATGTCAGGCGTTTGTTTATACAAAAAGAAAAAGCCGGGAGCGTGTCCCGGCTTCTTTTTTTTATAAGTGTTAGGCTTAAGCGTCAGTACCTCCCGCACCATCATCTTTTCCGCCCTTACCAAGTTTGGCACCTAGCTTCTCTCCTCCACCTCTCATCTGTCTGGACATGCCACTTGCCTGCCCGGACATATTGGCAGTATGGGAACCAATACCCATGATAATTCCTTCCATCTGACTATCTTGGAATTCGACATCCTGTGGCGCATTCATCCAACGCATTACAGCTGATGGTAAAGTATCAACAGTTTTAAAGGTAGTGTTCGCAAGCGTGAAGATTACGATCACGTAAATAATCGAGTTCACAACAAAATCGATAGCGACCCACAGTCCAGCGCCGTCATTTTGAATAGCCAAAAGGAAGGTATCGTTTACGTACAATACCATAGAGTTAAACAGCAACAATGAAGCTACAAAACCGACAACAGTTAGAATTGGACGTAACAGCAAGTTCAGCGCCAAAACCCACATATTGCTGGCACCTTGCGTGAATAAACCATCG
>CAXGXG010000041.1:0-9178 GCA_964013525.1 uncultured Alphaproteobacteria bacterium
TTACCATCAATAAAGGCCGCTACGCGGTCCTCCAGTTCGATCCCGTCCATTTGGCCGTGCGCGGTGACAACTTTCAATTCAGGTACAGTTTCTTTAAGGAAAGTTTCAATATCGGCCAGATCAGCAATCCGCGGCACAACATAAAAGGACTGACCACTGCGGTAATGTTCCCGCATCAAGGCTTCACGCAGGATGACCGGATCACGCGGCATAATAAAGCTGCGGACAGCCAACCTGTCAATTGGTGGTGTTGCCATAAGGCTCAGGTCTTTTACACCCGTCAACGACAGCTGCAAGGTCCGCGGGATCGGTGTCGCCGTGAGAGTCAGAACATGCACGTTTTGCTGAAGCTCTTTTAGGCGTTCCTTCTGTTTAACGCCGAAACGTTGTTCCTCATCCACGATGACAAGGCCAAGGTGGTTGAACTTCACCGATTTGCCCAACAGGGCGTGGGTACCGACAATAATATTGGCCTCACCACTTGCGGATTCCTCACGCACGCGTTTGGCCTCGCTTGCCTTGACCAATCGTGACAGGTGAACAATGCGAAGGGGAAACCCTTTAAACCTGCGCATAAATTCCTGATAATGCTGGCGCGCCAAAAGGGTTGTAGGGGCAACGACTGCCACCTGATATCCGGCCATGGCGGCCACAAATGCCGCGCGCAAGGCGACTTCCGTTTTGCCGAAACCGACATCCCCACAGACCAGACGGTCCATCGCCTGCCCTTTTTTAAAGTCCTCAATTACATCGTCAATCGCGCGCTGCTGGTCTTCGGTTTCAACGTATGGAAATCCGGCTGCGAATTTTTCGTATTCTGTTTTTGGCGGCTCAATCGCTTCGGTCTTTTTCAGCAGACGTGCGGCCGCAATTTTCAATAGACCATCGGCAATTTTCAACAGGTCCTTTTTAACCTTGGCACGTCTGGCTTGCCAGCCGGCCCCGCCCAACTTATCCAATGTTGCACTGATATCTTCAGAACCGTAACGTGTCAGCACATCCAAACTCTCGACAGGGACGAACAGTTTATCCCCATCATGATAAAGGATCTTCAGACAATCATGCGCGACGCCGTTTACTGTAACAGCCTCAAGCTTGTCAAACTTGCCAATTCCGTGTTCTTCGTGAACGACATAATCCCCTTCGGACAGTTGCGACAGTTCGGATATAAATTCTTCGGATGCGCGTTTTTTCTTACGCGCAGGGCGCGCCATCCTGTCGCCCAATATGTCCTGTTCGGTCACCAGCGCAAGTTCCGGACTTATGAAACCGTGCTCCATACCTAAAACCGTAAAGCCAACGGCATTTGATTTTAAGCCTTGAAAGGACTCTAAACTGGATACGGATTGACCATGTGCAATTCCATTTTCACCAAGAACCGTATTCATGCGTTCGCGCGCACCTGGGCTATAGGCTGTCACCAAAACGCGGCGACCGTCCTTTTGTTGGACCTTGATATATTCGGCGGCGGCCGCGTAAACATCCTGTCCTTTTTGCGCACGAATATCGCCAAAGTCGCGCCCTTTGCGCGCGCCTGCATCCTGTGCATTATCAGGCGCGGCAAACGCGGAAAAGCCCACAATCTGATAGCCTGACATGACATCCGTCAATTCGTCATTCATCAGGAACATGCTTTCAACATCAACAGGATGATAAACAGGAGCCTTGGCCTTGCTTTCGATATTCTGCATCGCAATGCGCGACTGATGGAAATCTGCGATCTGGGAATGACGTTCAGCTTTGGCCGCTTGGAACTGGGGTTCATGCGTTACGATTGCGGCCGGAATGTAATCAAACAAGGTTGATAACGGCGCATCGAAAAACAGCGGTAACCAATGTTCCATTCCCGGGTGCCCGCGCCCTTCTTTGATATTTTCGTACAAAACATCCGTATCCTTAGGCATACCGAATTGTTCACGGTATCCGGCCCGGAACTGGCGGATGGCCTGATCATTCAATACAACCTCGGAAACAGGGGCAAAGGTGACTTCCCCGGCACTCTCCGTTGTGCGTTGTGACAGGGCATCAAAATTACGGATCTGCTCAATCTCGTCCCCGAAAAAATCCAAGCGGTACGGCATTTCCGCATCGCTGGGATAGATATCCACAATGTCACCGCGTACGGCAAACTCGCCAGCTTCGCGGACCGTGTCGACCCTGTAAAAACCATTTTCAGACAAGAACGCCGTTAATTTCGGCAGATCAATCCGCGCCCCCTTCTTCAAGGACATGGATGCATTTTCAAACATGCCCTTGGGGGGCAGTTTTTGCAGAACGGCATTGACGGTTGTCAAAATCACGCGCGGTCCGGAAACTTTATCCGATTTGGCGGACAAACGCGTCAGGGTTTTTACCCGCACCCCCATAATATCCGCGCCCGGCGATACACGGTCATAGGGAAGGCAATCCCATGCGGGAAACATTAAAATATCAATATCCGGTGCAAAAAAACCGATGGCCTCTTCCAACAATGCTGCTTCCGCATCGTCGCGTGCGATATGGACAACCGTTTGATCCGGCGCATCGGATACAAGCGCACGAATGGCCAACGCCTCATAGCTTTGGGGCACGCCATACAATGTTGCCCCCATATCATGCGTAGGCGGAGCATCTATTTTTTGCTGGTTTTCCATCATCGCGTTATACCAGATAGGCCGTCAAAGGCGAAAAGAAATCTATATTTCAGGTACAAAATCATGCATACTGTCTTCATGAATATTTCAAACTTTATCCGTCAAAGCGACCAGCGCGATGCACGCCCCGAAGCCGGCGAGCGCAAGGGTGGACGCGTTAACCCCACCATCCTTTTGGAACGCGCATTTTTGCAATGGAATTTAATTGATTCTATTGCCAATGCTGTCCTTGGCTGGATCATTATCTGCACATATTTGTTTTGGATGGATCCTACAGCTCAAGCGTTTTCCATCAGTGGGGTCATCTTTATTCTGACTGGGCTTGTGTGTTTTGCAGACATTTTTGGTGTTTTACTTTACTACACCAATTATCTGATCATGTTTTATCAAAAGAAAAGAAACCCGCCGTTCCCAGACCTTAGAACACTGAAAAAAATGGGCTGGATTGCCAACATCATCTGGTTTGGAATTATGTTTGCGGTTTCAAAGGTCAGCTTTGATTTGATGTTCAGTTTTGTCCGCTCGCTGGTCAATCCATAAAGATTTAAAGCTTTGGCCCTGATGGTTTTTTGGGCTGGTGATTGCCGCCATTTGAGGGACCTGTATGAAAGGTATTGATCTCCCCCATTAATGGCGTTGTTGAATTGCGGTCAATCAGGGCTTGCGCCTGTTCGGACCATTCAAAACCACGCGCGATCAATTGCTTGTAAACATCCTTTAAATCTGTCGCGCCGATAGCCACCCATGTGGCTTCCATCACTTCATCAAAATTGTCGGGCAAGACCTTTTCCATCCAGAAAATGTGCTGATCATACATATAGCCGTGCTTGTCAAAATAGGCTTTAGGTGTAAGGGCGACGCTAACCTCGTTAAATTCGCGATGCAATGTGAAGTAAAATTCATTTGCCAGATCTGCACCTGCCCGATCGGCGAGCCTCTCCAAAAATGTCTCCAGCTCCTCTTCATAGACATCAAACTCGTCACAGGCGCTGTAACCTTTGATCAGCATTTCTATAAATAAAGAAGCGGCGGCTTTTGATGTGTCTGGGACTGCGGGTAGATTTGGTGCAGACATATATTTTTTCCTATGATGTGATGACACACAAAGATAGATTATGAAAACCTACTTTGTCAAATCGAAGTTCAAAAACTTCTGCATAACCGCGCTATTCTCAGACGGGGGTAAAGGCTCATAGCAGGAAACCCAATTGTAAAGGTCGGGATCACTGTTGTTTAACAGCCTTTCAAACTGGATAATTTCATCTTCTGAAAAATTGTGGATATGCTTATCGGCAAACCGCCCCAACAGGACATCCATCTCTTTGGTACCGCGGTGCCATGACCGGAAACGCAAACGTTTACGGCGCGCTTCAACGGGATCAACCTTGTCCTTTTCAACATTCTGAGTCATGATGTTACTATACGTTAAAAGCAATATATGTCGAGTGATTTGTGCCGCGCCCCTTTAACCTAGATCCGCTGTTTGCTTCTGTCAAAACGCTAAGTGGCGTGGGGCCGAAACTGTCCGTATTGTTTGAAAAACTGTTGGGCCCCGCCATTCTGGATGTCTTGTTTCATATGCCGACCAACATGATTGACCGCAGGCAAACTCCAAATGTTGAGGATCTGTCTGGCGAGGGGATTGTGACCTTAAAGCTGACGGTTCACGAACACCTTCCCGGCCATGGGCGCAACCGGCCATGGCGCGTGCGATGCAGTGACCCAACCGGTGGGATCGACCTGATTTTCTTTCATCCGCGAAAGGACTGGCTGCTATCACAGTTGCCTGTGGGGCAAGAACGCATCGTCAGTGGCCGTATTGAATTTTACAACGGTCGCCCGCAAATGGCGCATCCGGATGCTATCGGAACAATGGCAGAATTTGACAAGATCGCGATCATAGAACCCGTCTATCCATTGACAGCGGGCCTCACGCATAAACGGATGATTAATACGGTCGAGGGGGCTCTCAGCACTGTGCCGGCCCTTGATGAATGGCTGGACCCTGATCTGGTCCAGCGCCAAAAATGGCAAGACTGGAAAACCGCCCTGTTTGATGCGCATCATCCGGAAAGTATGGATGACCTGGAGGGCATTACGCCCGCACGCCAGCGCTTGGCCTATGACGAGCTTTTGGCGGGTCAACTTTCCCTTCGTCTAGTGCGTCACTACCAAACCCGTAGCCTGGGACGGAAGTTTGCACCTGATGCTAACATGCGTCAGAAATATCTGGATGCCCTGCCCTTTCAATTGACAGGGGCGCAAATGCGAACCATTCATGAGATTGATGCGGATATGGCGGCAGATTTTCGCATGTTGCGCTTGGTTCAGGGGGATGTCGGCAGCGGAAAAACGGTCGTCGGTCTGGCTGCAATGTTAAATGCCGTGGCCATCGGCGCGCAGGCGGCCTTTATGGCACCCACCGAAATTCTGGCCCGCCAGCATGGGGAGACGATTGGCAATTTATGTGCACAGATCGGCGTTCAATCCGTCATCCTGACAGGCCGTGATAAAGGGCGCGAACGTGCCGATATGTTGGAAGAAATCGCAGACGGACGCGCGCAGATTATCATCGGTACGCATGCCCTGTTTCAGGATGATGTCGTTTTTCATGACCTTGGCCTTGCTGTTATTGATGAACAACATCGCTTTGGCGTTCACCAGCGATTAAAGCTGTCCGAAAAAGGTGAGAACGCCGGCATTTTGGTGATGACGGCAACCCCTATCCCCCGCACGCTGACATTGGCAGCTTATGGCGACATGGATGTCAGCCGTTTGGATGAAAAACCTGCCGGACGCAAACCTATAGACACTCGACTGATTTCCACCGACCGGATTGGAGAGCTAGCGGAAAGCTTGAAAAAACGGATTGCGGATGGGGAGCGCATTTATTGGGTTTGCCCACTGGTGGAGGAATCTGAAAAACTGGATTTGGCTGCAGCCGAAGAACGCGAAGCCATGCTGACAGAGGTTTTAGGCTCGCGAATTGGACTGGTCCACGGACGTATGAAGCCGGCAGAAAAAGACCGAGTCATGCAGGCATTTAAGGATGGTGCGCTTGACGTATTGGTTGCCACAACGGTGATTGAGGTTGGGGTCGATGTGCCCGAAGCCACGATCATGATCATTGAACATGCTGAACGTTTTGGCCTGTCACAATTGCACCAGCTACGTGGGCGTGTGGGGCGCGGCGATAAACCGTCTAGCTGTTTATTGCTATTTGCGCCCAAATCAGGAGAGACCGCCAGACAGCGCCTGTCCATTATGCGCGAAACCGAAGACGGCTTTGTCATCGCCGAAGAGGACCTGCGCATTCGCGGTGCGGGGGAAGTTTTAGGAACGCGACAAAGCGGCTTGCCGACCTATCGTTTGGCGGACTTGGCGGTTCATCGTGATTTGATGCAAATGGCAAATCAGGATGCAAAACTGATTATTGAACAAGACCCACAGCTACAAACCGCACGCGGTCAGGCTTTGCGCACACTGCTTTATCTGTTCCGCAAGGAAGATGCTGTCAAATACCTGCGATCAGGCTAGAAAAATAAATGGATTATTTAACTTTGGCACCGCGCAGGCCCTGTTCGGCCTGCAGATCTGCCTGATACGGGATGGTGTCCGGAATGACAGTAATGGGCTCGTAACGCTCAATCACTGTTTCCTCAACTATATCAATAGGCCGCATTGTAATCACAACTTCATCAGGATAGGCAGGAAGCGTGCGGGCTCCTGCATCATATAGGGTGCCGGGTATGACACCATTGGCCACGTTATAATAACTTTTGTCATTGATGGTAACCGGAATGATGAACCGCTCCTCGTAATAGCCCGGGGCGTTGCAAACCGCACCGAGTGGCAGATAGGACCGCTCGAGTGTAACAATTTCGGGGGTATAAATGTGATACGCGTAATTTTCATTTTGTAAACGGCAATCGACATTTTCGACACCCGGGCTGACGAAGGCCACTTTCTGAGTCGAACTTCCAAAAATGGATGCACATGCCGTTAACGACATAACAGCTGCTGCAATTAAGAATGTTTGTTGAATACGCATGAACGGCCCCTCATTTTGTTCCTACAATGATAGAGGGGCACCTGAATTTTGAAAAGGGTTTAATTTTTCGGCATTGATTTTTTCTGTTTACGCGGGCGTGGCGGTCGGGTCAAAACATTTTTCACCGTTTTATGGGTGCGCATCGGCACCCCGCCGACCAATGCACCACCGCCAAAAATGACAAAGGTCATAAAGCCAAAGAAACCGGGGCTAAGGGGGTCACTTTCACGGCCCCGCACACAGGACTTCACATCAATGATATCGCGCGTTGTCATGGCCTCATATGGGTCTTGCACGCCTTCTTCGGCCTGACATTCACGCAGACCGCGAGCGTGATCTTCATCCACAATGCGTTCACCTGCCGTCATATTAAATGTCACCGCAATACGCTGCAGATCATATTCTGCCAATGTCCGGTTGGAATAATACATATCTTCAAAATTATTTTCCATTGCACGAACGGTAATTTCTGCCCTGTTTAACTGATTTTTGGCCTGGCGTGTAATCACCTCGGCCTCTTGCCGGGACATACCGCTTTGTATTGCAGCATCATAACTTTCCTGCAGAGATTGACGGCTGCCGTCTTCATAGTGGTTGGCGATTTGAAGGTCGATGACAGCGCCTTGCAAATCTTCTAAATCACGCGCTTTAAGCGCATCGCTGACATCGGGCGCATCCGTGTCCGCACCGAAAACAATTTCATCAACAAACTGGTGGGCACCAATCGGGATGGCAAGTGTTGCGGTTCCGGCGGCGGCAAATGCGATCATATCGCGAAGGGTTGTCAAAGCTTTCATATCAGTGGTCCGGTTTTTTTAGTTTGGGTTTTTTAATGCGGCCTTTCTTCAAGCCTTCTTCTACACGGCGCAAGCCTGCATTGCTGGCAGAGAACATGCCTAAATACAAAAACCCGCCCCCGATCAACCCCAAGATGCCCGCGCCGAATTCAAAGATATCCTGTAGCGCCGGCCCGGCGGAAGTTTTCGTACATATACGGATTTTGTCCCGATCGGATTTTGAAAATTCGTGAAAAACACTGTCCAAATTATATTTGACCTGACATTCAGTGATGTATTCGGCCTGTTCGGGCATAATATAAGTACTGGGCCGCAATGATTTATAATCTGCAATCAATGTTTCCAAATCGGCCTCGGACACCGTTGTATTGCTAAACACACTATCTACGAAGCTCATGTCTGTGCTGAACAGCTTAAGATCTAAGGTATTTATTTCATCGGCGATCGGCCGCACAGATATATTTGCAGCGGTTCTCGATTTTCCGGATTGGATCGCCTCGACAAAGGCTTCCTCATAGGCGGCATTCAGACGGGATCTCTCAGCATATAAAGATTGAACATGCGTTTTATGATTTTCTAATGATTTTTTGTCCAGCGCGACCAGACGTTTCATATCCGTGCGCTCTTCAACATCGGCGCCATAAATCCCTTCATCTACTGCGGTATAGGCGTAATAGGGCGTGGCCGCCAGCAAGGGCAGCGATACGACAGTAGAAAAAATTTTGCGCAAAGTTTCTGAACTCATAAAAACGCCCCCGGTTATGGATAAAGGATCATAACCAAAGGGCGTTATTATGTCAATACCGTAATGGCAGGGTGATTACATTCGTGTGCGTGATGCCTTTTTACGCTCATGCGGGCAAAGCAAACGTTTGCGCAGACGCAGCGATGTCGGCGTCACCTCTACCAGTTCATCATCGTTGATGTATGAAATCATGTCTTCCAATGTCAACTGACGTGGCGGCGTCAAAGTCACCGCATCATCCGTACCGGAAGCACGAACGTTTGTTAGCTTCTTACCCTTTAGGACATTAATCTCTAGATCATTTTCACGATTGTGTTCACCAACAACCATACCTGGGTAGACCGGGTCCTGCGGGTTGACGAACATCACACCGCGGTCTTGCAAGTTAAACAAAGCATAGGCGACGGCCTTGCCCTGCTCCATAGAAATCAGGGCACCGTTACGGCGCTGTGGGATCTCACCCTTGTATGGCGCGTAATCATGGAAAACACGGTTCATAACGCCTGTACCGCGTGTGTCTGTCAAGAAACGGCTTTGGTAACCGATCAAGCCGCGTGATGGCGCATGAAAGACCAGACGGCTTTTGCCGATACCGGCTTGTTTCATCTCGATCATCTCGGCCTTGCGGCGGTTCATTTTGTCAATCACAGTACTTGAATATTCTTCATCAACATCAATGATGACTTCTTCTATTGGCTCCAGTTTTTGGCCGTTTTCCTCTTTCATCAAAACGCGTGGGCGGGACACGGTCAGCTCGAACCCTTCACGGCGCATGGTTTCGATCAGAACGGACAATTGCAATTCACCACGTCCACCGATTTCAAATGCGTCTTTGCCTTCGGCCTCGCTGAATGTAATGGCAACGTTTGTTTCTGCTTCTGCCAACAGGCGGTTACGGATCATGGTGGATGTCACCTTGTCCCCTTCCTGGCCGGCAAATGGCGAATCGTTA
>CAXGXG010000042.1:0-9102 GCA_964013525.1 uncultured Alphaproteobacteria bacterium
GCACGCGGTGACTTCTTGGACACTTTCCTGGAAAACCTTGTGAACTGGGAATTTGCCCAGGAAAACTTTGACAATGCAAAGGCTGATTTGAAAAACGCAGCCTAAGACTGCAGACCTAATATGCATTAAAAAACCCCGCTTAACCGCGGGGTTTTCTTTGTTCTCAATTCAAAGGATTTAGGTTTGCGCCATGATAAATAGACCTGCGCGGCGTCCCTCAGTTAGCAAAACATTGAATGTCCGGCAGGCTGCATCTATTGACATGATTTCCAGATTTGAAAACTTTTGTTTCAGCTTTAGAAATTCTTCAGCTGAGAAATCTTCGGGCGCGGCAACAAGAACAACATCACGTTCGGGCGCATAGACTTCAATGTCTGTGATCTGCGCATCTTCAACGACATCTTCACTGGTTATGAAAACAGGCGCATCGTATGTGGTATGGCCAGCGGTGACTTGCCCGGGCTTATAGGACTGAATGACATTCAATCCTTCTTTGATACGTGGTGTGACATCCATATTAACCGGCCGCGGTTGCGGTATCTGCAGGCATGTTCGGACGTAGAATATCAGGCTTGATATACAGCAATAACGGTGTCGCAATATAATTCGAAGAATACGTACCCACAACGATACCGAAAATCAATGTAATGACAAACGAACGAATAACTTCACCGCCAAAGAACCACAAGGCAAACAGGGCCAAGAGCGTTGTAAAAGATGTCATCAATGTACGTGCAAGCATTTGGTTGATTGAATTGTCAAACAACTCAATGAGGGGCATGCGTTTAAATTTACGCAGGTTTTCCCGAACACGATCAAAGACAACAACCGTATCGTTAATCGAATAACCGGCAATCATCAATACGGCTGCAACTGTCGACAGGCCGAATTCAATTTGTGTGATCGCGAAAAAGCCCATTGTAATGACTGTATCGTGGATCAGGGACATAACAGCGGCCACACCGAATGGCCATTCAAAACGAACCCAGATATAAAGCATAATGCCCAAGAGCGAGAAAATAACAGCCTGAAGGCCAGACTGAATCAATTCCTCACCCACCTGCGGACCCACATATTCGACGCGGCGGTATTCAAGGACAGTATCATCAATCGCACCCCGAACGACCCCCATCAGCTGGGCCTGGCCGTCCTCAGCCGCGTTTTCTTGTTCGGGAATGCGGATCAAAACCTCATCTTCTGCACCAAATTCCTGAATGGCAACGCTGCCGAGGTTAAGACCGGAAAAACGGGCACGCAGGTCTGCGATATCTGCCGGACCATCTGTGCGAACCTCAACCAGTGTTCCGCCTGTAAAATCAATACCGAAATTCAGCCCGTTCGTTGCAAGCGCAAAAAGAGAACCCAAAAGCAGGAATGCGGAAAAGACAAACGCAATTCCGCGCGCTTTCATAAATTTGATGTTAGTTTCGTGTTTGACCAAATGAACCAGTGGCATTTTACTATCCTCGTTTAAATCAGGTTTAAAGCGGCAAAGATTTTGGGTTTTTGCGGCGTATCCATAAAATCGTCTCAAGACGTGTCAGCATAATGGCCGAGAACATGGATGTCAGAATACCGATCCCCAGTGTCACAGCAAACCCCTTAATCGGGCCGGAGCCGAATGAGAACAAGAGCAAGGCCGCAATCAGGGTTGTGATGTTGGCATCCACAATTGTTGAAAACGCTTCCTTATATCCCGTATCGACAGACGCGATGACAGAACGGCCGCGCTGATATTCCTCGCGTATGCGTTCAAAAATAAGAACATTTGCATCAACCGCCATACCGATAGTCAGGACAATTCCTGCAATACCCGGCAGGGTCAATGTTGCCTGTAGTACAGACAATACCGCAAAGATCAATGCCATGTTAACGATCAGCGCAATATTGGCGAACAATCCAAACAGTCCATAGCTGGCGAACATATAGATCAGAACAAGAAGAATACCGACCACACTGGCCATTTTACCAGCCTCGACAGAATCAGCACCCAGTGATGGACCGACCGAGCGTTCCTCAATCACTTTCAATGGCGCAGGCAAAGCACCTGCACGCAACAAGATGGCAAGGTTGTTGGCTTCCTCAACGGAGAACCCACCAGAGATTTGTCCACGTCCGGCACAGATGCGTGAAAGAATACGCGGTGCACTGATCACTTCCTCATCCAAAACGATGGCAAAGGGCTTATCAATGTTTTCTGTTGTTACATCACAAAAACGTTTAGCGCCAATCGCATTGAGCGTAAACGACACAACAGGACGGCCATTCTGGTCAAAGGCCGGCTGTGCGTTTGTCAACATCTCACCTGTTATCAGTGAACGTCTGTAAACCGGCATCTGCTGGTTCGGATCTTCCTGCATCGGAAGGCGCATCGTACCGCGGCTTCGGCCTGTCGCACTGACATCGACCAAATGGAATGTGAGCTTGGCTGTCTTACCAATCAGGCGTTTGATTTCTTCCGGATTTTCAATCCCTGGCAACTGAACCAGAATACGGTCTGTACCTTGGCGCTGAATAACAGGCTCTTTGGTTCCTGTTTCATCGACGCGGCGACGGATAATCTCAATGGACTGGGCAATCGTCTGATCCTGTATCTGGGTCATACCCTGTAGGCCATAGCGAACGCTAATATCACCGTTGTCGAGTGTTTCAACCTCTAGGTTGTCCTCAAGTGTACGCAAAATCCGATAGGCTGCAGCATTATCCGCATCCGGGTTTTTCAATTCAATTTCCAGGCCATCTTCTGTACGGCGTGGTGCATTAAAAGCGATATCATTGGACCGCAACTCAGATTTAGCCGCATCAGACAAAGCATCCAAACGCTCACGGATCAGCGGCGCCATTTCTACCTGCATCAGGATGTGTGATCCGCCCTGCAGGTCAAGCCCCAGGTTAATCGTTTTATGCGGCAACCATGATGGTCCATCTGCCAGGGTGTCCTGAACAGATGCTGGCATCATGTTTGGCATTGCAAACAAAAAGGCCCAAACGCACACAATGGCGACAATGATTTTTTTGGTGAGAGAAAAGTGCATGGACGCGCTACCCCGTCGTAACTGTAGTTATTATTTTTTCGCTTTTTTAGCCTTTGGTGCAGGCGTCGAGTCGTTTGCCGGTGTGACAGAACGATTGGCCATCAATGTCGAACGAACGGCTGTAACAGTTACGCCATCAGCCAGATCCAGTTGAACCTCATCATCATTGATAAGTTTTTTGACTGTTGCCACGATACCGCCGGCTGTTACAACCTTGTCGCCACGCTTCAAATTGTCAATCATGCGGCGGTGTTCCTGCATGCGTTTATTTTGCGGGCGGATGATCAGAAAATAGAAAATCGCAAAAACCAGTAACAGTGGTAAAAACGACATGAATAGACCGGGTTCGCCGGCTGCGGCAGCTGTGTCTGCGGCATATGCTGGTGAAATGAACATTTATCACTCCCATTTGTTGATATGTTGTGACAACATAAGGGGAATTGATTTGAATCACAAGAGGTTTTCACCGTGAAAACATGGCTGTCCGTGTTGCTGTCTTTTGTGCTGCTTGCCATCTTAGGCATGTGGCTGATTGCGCCGCGCATTGTCATTCCCGAGGTGAAACGCATTCTGTCAGGGTATGGCTTTAAAAATATTCAGGCCGATGGTGCGATGATCGGCATTGGTTCGGCAAGCCTTGACGGCCTCAGCTTTACACAGGGTAATGAACGTTTTCAGTTTAAAGATATTGCTGTTTCCTGGGACGGACTGGTGCCTGAAAGTATAAATACTATTGACGTTGAATATGCCTCTTTTCCAATCTTTCCGGCGCAGCCGCAGGCCCTATTTGGTTTTCCTCTGCAGGATCTATCTAATATAGGCGATTGCAAGGGAGCGCCCAGAAATCAACCCTGTTCTACATCCCAAACGCCTTGGCCTGCTATTGAAATTCAGCACGCCGATGTGCGCGCATATATATTGGGGCGCGTTTATCAAATTGATGGCCAAGATGTTAAGATTTTAAAACAGGGCGATGAAGTCAGGTTTTCAGGCGCCCTCTTCTCTGAGGAGGACCTTTTGAGTGGCACGGCAAATGTCAGCGGTGGTTTTGTCGACCGAAACAATTATAATTTTCAAATTAGCTTTGAGGATATGACCACTGAAATTAACAGGGGTTTTATCAGTGATGCCAATGGTTTAAATGGTAAGCTTATTGTGTCGCCTCAAGACGTTGAGGGCAATATTTCTATTGATAGGCTCAATTTTACGGACGGGGCGATTGAGGATGTCAGGCTAGATGTTACAGGTTCAGATTGGCCCACCATAAGGATTAATTTTACAGCAGATACCTTGGCCGACAGCAGCCGATTGGAAGGGGAAGCGGATATTGATATTTTTGACCGAACAGCCGCGGGTCAATATCTGATTTTCTCTGATGACCTGAGCCGCTTTGTCACTGGCTACACAGATTTAACAGACCCCAACCTTTCCGGACAGATTAACGCAACAGGTACCTTTGATGTCAGCTATCCATCAGGGGGGACGCTGGACGGGCAAATTACTATAGCCTCGCAGCTGACAGATGTAGACTTTCAAAACTTTTCAGGCCTAAACGGTGAGCTGAAAGCCACATACCTGATCAACGAGGCCACATTGAAAACGCAGGCTGATTTTGATGTCAACAGCCCTACTCTCAAAGGTCGGACAAACCTGAATTTTCAACGGGATGTCAAAAATGGTAAAGTCCTTATCACTGGTGCTGTAGATCGCCTGAGGTTAGGCAACCTGAGCCTCAGCAGCAAAAATGTCAATGCCGATTTCGCTACGGAATCAGAACGTACCGACTTTCGCTTTGGCGGGGCAACGTTGCGCTTTTATGATAGCTTGTCCCGCATTCCGACCCTGGTCGGCAAGCTAAGCGGCAATTACGATCAACCCGTTGTAAAGTTTGATTTCAGTGGACAGGATGCGCAAGCACGCTTTGAGCTGGATGCCGATGGAAATTATCATGTTCAGAACCGCGGGCTCGACATCAACTATGATCTTGATCCGATCAAATTGTTGAATGCAGAAGATTTAGCAAGCCTTCTTCCGCAAGCAGCAGGACTGGTGGAAGAATTTTCAGGGACGCTTGCCGCCGAAGGGGCCGCAAAATACAACGGTCAAAGCCTGACCACCGCACAATCTGTAAAAGTTGATGTGGCATCTATGGTGGTGAATGGCATCCCCCTGTCTGGTGTAGCCGGTGTTTTAGACGTGAAGACAAATCCAAACGTCATCATTAATGACGAGGAAATCTTTATCGGCCAAATTGATGTGGGTGGCCTTCCCTTGACAGACAACAGCATCATATTCAGCTATAACAGCGGTAAAAACGCCATCAATATAAAACGCAACCGTATGAAATTTGCCGGTGGCGTCCTAAGAACCGATCCTTTTACCTATAACACTGCAACCAATTCTGCGAAATTCGTGGTGACCGCAGACCGACTTGGACTGGGTCCGATCTTTCAGGCTGTGCCAGTTGACGGGTTGGATGCCACAGGGGTAATCAGCGGCCACCTGCCCGTTACCATTAGCCAAGGCAGAATTTCCGTTATTGGCGGCCATCTTGAGGCCGTGGAAACAGGTGATATTCAGTATGACCCGGATGAATTGCCAAAAATGTTTCAGCAGGATAATATGTACATAGATTTGGTGCGCGACGCGCTCAAAGATTATAACTATAGCATCTTGTCTATGGATATTAACTTAGGAGAGGAAGAGAATCAGCAGGTTCTTTTGAAAGCACGCGGAAGCAACCCCGACTTCTTTGACGGCAGGCCTGTTGAAGTAAACCTAAACCTTGAGGGGGAGTTGAAGGATCTTTTACGATTTAATGTGGGTGCAATTAACCTTCCTGAACGTATAAAGAAACAGATGGATGAATTGATACGCTAAATGACAGGATTCGTGGAATGAACAAATTTATGTATATGGCTGTAATAGCAGCCTTTCTTTCGGCAGCGTGCACACCAACAGTTAAATTGGCTGCACCGGATGAACCGATCGAAATTAACCTGAATGTAAAAATTGATCAGGAAGTTCGTGTGAAAGTCGACCGTGATTTGGAAAGCTTGATCGAGGATGATCCTGATCTGTTTGGGATTTCAAACTAATGAAAAGAATACTGGAGGTAACAATGAAAAACCTGATAAAAACAACTTTAATGACAGCCCTTTTCCTGGCTGTATTTACGGTTCAGGCCATGGCGGCAAGCCTTGTGGATTTAAAGTCCGACGGTGTTGTTGGTGAACGCACCGATGGCTTAATTGGGATTGTCGTATCCAATCCGCAATCTGATGTAAAAAGCATGGTTAATCAAATCAATGATGACCGTATGGATAAATATCGCAGCATCGCGACAAAAAATGGAATTGCGCTGAATAAGGTTCAGGCTCTGGCTGGTGAGAAGCTGGTTGCACAAACACCCGGCGGTCAATACGTCATGACACTTGGCGGTGAATGGGTTCGCAAATAGGCCCTATCGCCCTACCCTTTATAACGAATAAGAAAGCCGCCAAAAATGGCGGCTTTTTCTTTAAATTATATCGCTGTCAATTTTTAGGGATAATCACAAGAATCAGAGGTGACGTCGATGAATGACCTCTCGCCTTTTGAAATTGTGAAACGATATTCCTTGTCGCCGACTACCATGGAATGATGGATCGGCAGCAAGCCCTCTTTCAGAATATCTTTTCCGCCCAGGCGTGTAAATTTGACGCGCACCGGTTTACCCGGATCATACCAAGCCTCGTTTTTGCCATTGGTTACCGCTGCATCACCATTTGCAGTTATCGTCAGGCTTTTGTTGATAAAAGCAACAAAGCTGTCTGGGCCATTGTAATACGGTGTTCGCACGATAAAGCGTTTGGTTTCTGCATCTGTACAGTTGCGTGGTGGACGTGCAGACCGGATTGCAAACTCCAGACGCTCACTATCAATGCCGTCCTCCAGCTGCTTTTGTGTTAAATCAACCAAAGACTTTAGCTGTCCTGTTGGCACTTCGCTTTGATAGAGCGTACGCAATTTATTATATTCCATGCGCAAGGTTTGGAGATTCCCGTCCAATTCTGTCAGGTTACTTTCCAAAACTGCTTTTTCCTGCTCCAACGTCTGGGCTTGTTGTTTATATGCGGCCTCGCTGCTGCGAACGATTTGTCCGCCCAACCAATAGAAAAAACCTGCAAACAAAATAAGGAAGAACGTCATCATCATCATCTTGCGTTTGCGCTCAACTGCGCGGCGGCGGTATCGCCTTCCGGGATCATACATAGGTGCCATAATCTTTCTGTCGCTCCGTCATTACATTCCGAAGTAATATTTTACCATTATCGTATATGCGCCCCACATTATCAAAACCAGCGGGACACCTGCAACGATAAAATCCTTGAATTTATAGTGACCCGGCCCCATCACAAGCAGGTTGGTTTGATAACCGATGGGTGATGCAAACGAACAGTTTGCGGCAAAAACAACCGTCATTGCGAACATCATCGGGTCAACGCCAACCTCCAATGCCAAATTGATGGCAATCGGTGTGAACAAAACGGCGCAGGCATTATTGGTTAAAAGATTTGTCGCAATCGCAATCAGGATAAATAGGGTCGATGCCGCCACCAAGGGATCATTCATTGCAGGCAATGACAAGAGTGAGTTGGCAATCATCATAGCCCCGCCCGAAACCTGCAAAAATGCGCCAAGCGCCAAAGCAGAGCCGACCAGAAAGTAGATCTTCTGATCAAATGCACGCATAACCTGCGGTATGGTCAGGCAGCGTGCCAAAACCATGGCGACGGCCCCTGTCACGGCTGCAACGGTAATTGAGAATATCCCAAAAGACGCCAAAAGAATGGTTGTAATAAAGATAAGAAGCGCTGCTGCTGATTTCTCCTTAACAGGGATATCCTTACGAGAACCTGCAAGTACAATCATCTCGGGATTGTCGCGAAGCGCGTAAATCGCACTTTGCAGACCAGCGACCAACATCACATCACCAGCTTCCAAACGCATTTGATGAACGCGTCGGCGAACGACACTTGCACGGCGTTGAATACCCAATACGATACAATCCATCTTACCGGCCAGATCCAATTGTCCGACAGACTGATCAATATATTCAGAGCCTGGCGGTATCATGACTTCGCATAAAACGCGCGCTTCATTCATATCCTCGCGGCTTTCGGCGGATTTTCTTAAATCTTCCTGAAGTTCCGTTTCTTCTGCTTCAACGTCTTGCGTCCGGCGCCCTTCGGTTGAAAGCAAGAACCCCGGATGGCTGGACAATACATCCATCATGCCTTTACGCGTTGTGGCCACAATCATAATATCACTTGCCTGAACGGTATAGTCATCGATAGGTGGCAGAATCAGACCTCCGCCCCGCTGGACCATACGGACGGTCACGCTGGGCAGTTTCTGTATTGTCCCTTCCGCATCTACGTCGGTTCCGATTAGCGAGCTGTCATTGGAAATATCCAGTTCCGCAACAAAAGTCTCCTCACTGTTGTGAAGCCCCTCGGCAAGAGACGCGCGTTTGGGCAGGATAAAAGGCAAGACAAAGGCAACATATACAACGCCAACCCCGGCAAGCATTGCACCCGGAAGCGTAAATTGGAAAAAGCTAAATTCGGGATAACCCAGGTCTACCAACGCTGTCGAGACCAAGAGGTTGGTCGATGAGCCTACAAGAGTAGTCATACCCCCCAAAATTGCGATAAAGCTAAGGGGAATCATAATACGAGAATCATTGATATGCAGTCGTGCACTTAGCGCCTGCAGAACGGGAATAGCAATAATGACAAGCGGGGTGTTGTTCATGAAAGCACTAACCACCAGAACAAATAAGAAAATTGCCACCAACCCAATGATCGCAAGGCTGGGTTTCATCAGCAGTAAAATCCGTGTAACCGGGGTCAAGGCCGCTGTCTGGATAAGAGCTGCGCCAATGACAAGCAGCGCCAACACAGCAATCAAAGACGGGTTTGAGAACCCCGCTAAAAGACTTGTGGCGGATATCAGATTCTCTCCATCTTCATTCATTAGGGGGAAGATTTGCCCTACCAACATAAGTGTCGCGAGCAAGACA
>CAXGXG010000043.1:0-9014 GCA_964013525.1 uncultured Alphaproteobacteria bacterium
CGGGCCCATGCGGCTCAGCGTTAGGTCAAGAATAAAACGTGTCGGCGTCGGGCCATCTGATTGGTTTTCATCACCAGTGCCATCTCCGTCAGGGGTGTGATCATCCTGTCTGACATGAAGGTGAACATTTGAAATGTCCCCGTCATTGAGCATCGGCAGCATCAGGCTTCTCCAGTTCTGCGTATTTGTCTCGCTAAACTGCTGAGAAATGCGGCTGAAATCTCCGGCCAGACGTTCGACCAGACCTTTCTTGCCCATTTGTTTAATAGCATCCAGGTTCTTGTCACCTAGCCAGTTTTCAATATTGCCAAGTTTTAGAGCGGCGACAAAAAACAACGCGCTGGACACCATCCGTGGAGAGGCCGAGGGCAATGTTTGTTGAAGCGAATGGCTGACGGAGGGGCTATTCAACGCGGCCAGACTTATCGTGTCCGTAAGTGCCGGCCAAACGGGTGCGAAGGCAGGCTGCAAGAGTGGCGGCGGCAGGGCTGCGCCTGGCGGAACCGCCGCTCCCGGCATTTGGGAGAATGATGTTGTTGCCGATCCCGGCTTTAGGGCCTGGCGCATTTCTTGGGGCAATTGCGACAATATGTCAGGCATGGTTTGCAACAATCCGACTGGGGTTTCGCGGGCTTGTACCAACACTTGCGCCCCGACGGGTAAGAAAACCTGTGACTGAACATATAAAAGCTGGGCAGGGCTGGAGCCTGTATTTTGAAGAGGAGGGGCTGGGTTTCCAGATTGGTTCACCGTTGTCTGGTTTGAATTTTGCGGTGTTTTTGCAGGGACGATAAGAACTGTTTCGCCATTCGCTGTTGTCCCCATCACGCGGGCCAGTGAAATCTCTTTTCTATTGCCATTTGGTTGGCTGTCAGAGCGGCTCTCTTCAGTTGCAGCTAACGTCGAAAGGGCTTGTGCAACGATCCCCTCCATATCTCCTTTGGCTGTTGCCGCAGGAATGACAGATAGGATGTCGAGGGTCTGAACAGAGAGAAGCGTAACTTGCTCTGCATTTATAAAAGCTCCTGCCGGAGAGGTTATGCTTTGGCGCAGGCTTCCATCCAGATCAGGAATTTGAAAGGCGCTGCTTGGGTCGAGCCTGGCAGAATGGGTGGTCGGCTGTGAAAGGCTGCTTTCAACAGGGCGCAGCTTGCCCTGCGTAAGAAGGTTGTCGTCCAATATGTAGCTGCCGGGGACGGCTTTTGATTGGGTTGATAACGCATCAACAACCGCGCTGACCTCGCGATACAGAGTGTTTTGAACCTGCTCGGTGAAATTTCCTGCATTCGTAGTGGCCAAATCGTAAAGTGGCCGTTGGGCCGCGGCGGTTAAATTGGCAGATGCCGTCATGACATCAGTATAGATCTGTGTTGGTGTTTTTGGCTGTACTGGAACCTTGAAGCTTTCAGGCGTAACTTTGTAATTCTCCCTAGGCTGATCCGTGACCACAATGCGCTGTCCTTGGGTTGCGGGTGGATACGACGTGTTCGTCGGCGCCTTTGTTACAGGAATATCAACCTCTGGCGGGGGCGATGGACGTGCGGGAGGCAGAACCTCGACCTGAACAGTGTCTTGTGTCTGGGCATGTGCGGGAATATCAATGGCTACGCGATCACCGCGGGAAATGCGGACGCGCGGTGGCACATCAATCTCTACCCGTCCGCTGTCTGTTGCGACAGTTGCGCGGTTGCCGTCGATTGCGATGACTTGGCCATCTATGCGCGCGGGTAGGGGCTGTTGTTCCAGCTTGTCCGGTAGGCGTTCGGCACGTGTTTGAAAAATACGAGGCGTATCCTTTATCCGTCCTTCGCGCTTATCACTGTTTTGAACGGCCTCATCGCGCGTTTCGCGTTCAGCACGCGCCACGATCAGTTTTGCACGTTCGGCAATTTGTTTTGCAGGTTGTATCGGGGGTCCAATTGATTGGGACATGTTGCGGCTTAAAGCTGATGGACGCGTGCCAGTACACGCGCGGCGATGTCGCTAATGTCGCCAGCTGCATCACAGTGCGGTGAGCGCGTTAAAAGCGGCGTTTGGAAACGCACAGCCTCGCGGACGTGACGGTCATGACGCACAATCCCGAGGGCTGGCGGCTTTAGCTTTAGAAAGTTTTCGCAGGCGCGTTGCAGCGTTTCAATCGTGCGTTGTCCGCTGCGTTCGCTGTCTGCCATATTGACCACAATATGCGCTGTGTCTGCGTGTCCGGCTGCATTCGCCAATTTTATAAACGCATAGGCATCTGTCAGGGCCGTGGGATCCTCAGTGGTGACGATGATATTCGTTCCTGCGGCGCTGGCCAAAAAGCGGATGTTCTTATCCACGCCCGCGCCCAAATCAATCAAAACCGCATCATAGCTTTGCGCCAATGTACGAAGCTGTTTCAAGATCTCATTTAAACGTTGCAAGGGAAGGGTCGAAAGTGACGCCTGACCGGACCGGCCCGCCAGAATATCAAATCCGCCGCGTTCAAAATGTTGAACGGCTTGCGCCAGTGGAATGTGTCCCTGAACAACATTATTCAAATCGCGCTTGACCGTAAGGCCCAGTTGAACATCAACGTTTGCCAATCCCAAATCGCCATCAAATAGGAGGACCTTTTGCCCTGATTTGGCCATGGCATGGGCAAGTGTTGAAGAAAAGAATGTTTTGCCAACGCCCCCCTTGCCGGAGGCAATGGCGATAATGTTCCGCTCCATATGGCGGGGGATCTGTTTGTTATTGTCTGAACGTGTAGGTGTCTGGATATTCATATTATTTCCGTTTCTTACCCGTATCATTATAACGTGGAGGAATTAACAAATCCGCAATAACATGGGGCGTTAAATCCAAAATGCCATCCGGAATCTTGTGTGTGTGGCTGGCGCCTGCAAAACTGAGGTTGCCACGATCGGCTGCAGCCATAATGCCGCCCAACCTGCGCGCAAAATCCAAACGGGTTGGGTAGATGCGTTTTACCCCTAACAGTTCGAAGGTCAAAGCCATTTCGGCAGACTCTTCGGCATCTCCGCCAGCAGGCAAGACCAGTATCGGATCCATTTCTGTCACGCGCAATAATTTCGCCAGGTCTTTCATCTCGTGCGGATCAAACGGATTTAATCCACCCGTATCAATAATAATTTGATCCGCATGCCGATTGTCATCAATGGCCTGCTTCAAAGATTTTTCATCTTCGACATCGATCAAGTCCAGCTCCAAAACATCAAGGAAGGTGGAAAGCATCTCTAAACCGCCGGCCCGAACAATATCTGTAGATATAACAACGGGCTCAATCCCGTTCATAACGGCGCGTGTGGCCATCTTGGCAGTATTGAGTGTCTTACCCGCACCCGGAGGCCCGACCAGGATGATGGGGCGGTTATGCTTGCCTGATGGCAGGGGATCAAACTGGAAATGTGATGCAATGGCCTCGGCCAGGGTATCACGTAGGGATTTCCCCTCAATCAGGGTCGCGCGTGTGATAATTTTCTCAGACACCCGCGATGGGAAACGGTGCCGCAACATAGCATCTGTGATCTGTTCGACAATGTCGTCTTGTTGGAAGGCATTCTGATCGGCCTCACCCGTATCTTCTAGCCATTGCGCCAGAAAATCGTCTTCTTCGGGCAGTTCCTCAAGGGGCTTGGGTTGCCATTCATAACTATTCCGGGGCGGACTGTCCGGTGCATCGGATACGGGTTTCGGGGGGGCTTCAGGTGTTTTGTTCTGCGCGGCAGGCTCGTCCAAATCCAGGTCGGGCAGATCAATGCCATATTGATTTTTCTGTTCGATCGCAGCGGTGATACGCACCTGACCGCCTGGCATATTGCGCGTGGTCACGATAATGGCATCTTCGCCAAGTTCATCCCTGACTTTATGCATCGCGTCGCGCATGCTTTTTGCTGTAAATGATTTTAAACGCATAGGTGCTCCTGCTTTGTCTATCTTATAGGCTATGCGATTGGACTGCAATATCCGACAGAACAAAGATGGGCTATGTGACTATAAGCTAAGGCTGGCGGGATCAGGGATTGACAGCCACTATACATAAAAGCTATTCTCCTGATTATGCGAAATATCAAAAATGAGATCCGCGACGAGCTTTTAAAGCTGTTCGAGGCCTGCAGCTACAAGACGTTTATGCGTCGTGTAAAGCAAACGCAGTTCGATATTGCGGCACATTTTCAAAATATCCAGCACCCGTTTCTTCACGAGGCCGCCCTTAATGATGATGCCGAGATGGCGGCGTTTTTATTGGATCATGGTTTTGATGTTGATCGGTTGAACCTTGATCTAGACACACCGCTTCATATTGCCAGCCTGTATCACGCCCCCCAGGTCGCAGATGTTTTGTTAAAGGCCGGTGCAAACCCCAATGCCGTCAACCGTAACGGGGAAACACCGTTGCATCTGGCCGCAGTTGAAAGCAATCTTGATGTCATCAGGAAACTGGTTCGCAGTGGTGCCAAACTTGATCAGCGCAGTTATTTCTTTATGGACCCGAACGTTCCCCATATCACGCCCGTGGAACAGGCCGCCGCCGGTCGAAATGAAAATGCCAAGGGGCGCGAAGCTTACGAATATTTCGACAACTCCCATGATTTGATGGCAGATCGTTTCGTTTTTCTAAATGCGGATCAGGCCGATAAGATTGAAGCCATTCTGGAATGTCAGAATCCATTTGTTCAAAAAGGGGTGGCCGAGTTCAACGCAATACAGATCGCCATTTTGTCAGGCCGTTTTCATGAGGCCTTTTCAAAAATCAGCCCCGCACGCCAGCCGGTTTTTCTGGCAGAAGTGATTGCAGTTCAGTCGGAGAACCTGGAGTTATTGGATTATACAGATCAATTTAAACCCTTGTTAAATGCAAAATTCTGGCAGAAGGCACCGGATCAATTTGATGTCTTCATCAAAGCTTTACCCAATACATTGCGCGCCAAGCACAAAAACAAGCTGGATTTTATCCAGGCGCGTTTTGCGCTGAAGCGGGATGACAAACGAAGTCTGAATATTAAAAGGCGCCCAAAACCATGAGCAAAGCCGATAACCTGACCTATTATAACGACATGGCTGTGGAATTGGCCAAATCCTATGACGGTTTAAAAACACCTGATGTTTTGGAAGCGTTTTGTGAGGCGGTTAAAAAGCTGCCTAAGACCGCACATGCGCGACGCGCCCTAGATATCGGATGCGGAAGCGGACGTGATGCTGTTTGGTTGGCGGAGCAGGGCTATAAAGTCACTGCTGTTGACGGATCGGCAGAAATGCTGAAAGAAGCTGCGCGCAATCAAAATCATAAAGATGTCGAATATGTTTTAGATACGGCACCCGAACTTAACAAGCTTATTGGTAGCGGACAAAAGTTCGAAGTGATCTTGATGAGCGCCTTTATCTTTCATTTTGACAAAAGCGCACGGGAAAAGATTTTTAAGGCGATGCAACAGGTGGCTGCAGAAAACTGTCTGTTTTACGTCAGTGTGCGCAGTCCGAATAACAGCTCCGGCCGATCATTTTACGAGGTCAAACGTGAAGAGATCGAAACCTTTGCAAAAGAGGGGAATTTTGATTTCCGGCCTCTGGGACAAACGCACGACAAGCTGGCACGCAATGCCGTATCCTGGCAGCACTATATTCTAAACAGATAAATCAGATTTGACCTAATGTCTTAATCTTGGCCTTGGGATAAATTTCATTTTGTGACATGACGGTCGTCTGCGGGCGGAACCGCTCGATAATCGAACGCACATTGTGACGGATCGCAGGGCTGGTCAGCAATACTGGTGTCTCGCCCTGCATGGCCATTTCTTCATATTTTTTTCGGATACTGGTGATAAATTCCTGCAACTGGGTCGGAGGCATAGCCAGCTGTTTCTCCTCAGAATCGCCAATCAGGCTTTCTGCAAAGGCTTGCTCCCACTGTGCAGAAAGGGTCAACAAAGGAACTATGCCTTGATTATTCGCATTCTGATGGCAAATCTGGCGTGCCAAACGTGACCGGACGTGTTCTGTAATCATGGTGATGTTTTTGGTGTAATTTGTGGCCTCGGACACGCCTTCCAGGATTGTGGGAAGGTCGCGGATGGAAACACGCTCGCCAACCAGGTTTTGCAAAACGCGTTGTAAGCCGCTTAATGTCAACTGGCTTGGGATCACATCACCGACCAGCTTTTGATGGCTTTGCGGCAGCTCATCCAACAGCTTTTGCGTTTCGGAATAGGACAGCAACTCTGACATGTTGTCTTTTACGATTTCCGTTACATGGGTGGTCACAACTGTCGCGGCATCAACTACAGTATAACCTTTGAAATGCGCTTCCTCGCGATAATCCTGTGCAATCCATTTGGCTGGCAACCCAAATGTCGGTTCTGTCGTATCCTCGCCTGGCACATCGATCGTCTCGCCCGTTGGGTTCATACACAACAGCATTTCCGGGCGAATTTCACCGCGTCCGGCCTCAATATCTTTGATCAGGACAACATAGGTATTGGCCGAGTGACGCAAATTATCCATGACGCGTACTGTCGGCAGAATAAAGCCCATATCCTCGGCCATTTGTTTACGAAGGCCTTTCAACTGTTCGGTCAGTTTGACATCACCTTCATTATTCACAAGCGGTAATAGGGCATAGCCCAGCTCCACGCGGATCGTATCAATGGCGAGGGATTTGGAAATCGGCTCTTCTTTAACCGGGGCCTCCTTGGCTTCTTCTTCTTCAGCCAAGGCGATTTGTTCGGCAACCACCTTGTCACGGTTAAAACCGAAATAGGCACCCGCACCCGATGCCAATGCCATCAGCATAAAGGGAAAGAATGGAATTCCCGGCATAACAGACATCATCAGCATCAAAAATGAGCTGAGCGCCATCGCGTAGGGATATTTCTTAAGCTGCCCAAACAGGGCCTTATCTGTAGATCCTGCAACGCCTGCTTTAGAGACCAAAAGACCTGCTGAGACGGATACGATCAATGCCGGGATTTGACTGACCAAACCATCACCAACGGTCAAATGCGTATAGCTGGCCGCAGCCTCGCCAAAGGTCAGGTCCTGTTGGACAATACCAATAATCATGCCGACGATAATATTGATAAAGGTTATCAACAGGCCGGCGATGGCATCACCGCGCACGAATTTTGCCGCACCGTCCATGGCCCCGAAGAATGTACTTTCCTGTTCCAGTTCCGAACGTCTCGTCTTTGCTTCGCCTTCATTGATCAGGCCGGCCGATAAATCGGCATCAATAGCCATCTGTTTACCCGGCATGGAATCAAGGCTGAAGCGGGCTGCGACCTCGGCAATACGGCCTGAACCCTTGGTAATCACAACAAAGTTCACGATCACCAGAATGGAAAAGACCGTTAAGCCGATAATAAAATTACCCTGCATGACAAAATCGCCAAAGGCCTGTATCACCTGTCCCGCGGCATCATCACCCCTGTGGCCGTGTTCCAGAATCAGCCGTGTTGATGCCAGGTTCAACGCCAGCCTGATCATCGTTGCAATCAAAAGAATAGAAGGAAAGGAGCTGAGCTCGAGCGGTTTTTCAATGAATAAAACCGTCATCAAAATCAAAACGGAAAAGGTCAATGACAGCGCCAATGAAATGTCCAGCATCCACGTCGGCATCGGCAGGATCAGAACAACCAAAATCGCCACGACACCAAGCGCAAGGCCGATGTCGCCACGAAGAAGGGACTTAATGCCGAATTTTGCCCCCGCTGTACTTTCCTCTGCCATTCAGTGCTATGTCCTAGCTACCGGGGACGGCGACGCCCTCATCGGTGTATTGGTTGATTTTGTTTCGCAATGTGCGAATAGAGATGCCCAGAATTTTCGCAGCATGCGTGCGGTTACCTAGGCAATGGTCAAGTGTGGATATAATCAGGTCCCGTTCCATATCGGCAACGGTTTTGCCGACAAATGCAGCCGCATTGTCATTTTGATCCTCCGCAGACGGCTTGGCATCTGATGGTGATTGTTCCGCATCGCTTGCAGATGGGCTCTTCTCATCTGATTGTGAAGTCTGGCCAGCGGCCTTTTCAGCTTCGGATCGTGCCTTGCTATCCGCATAGGTCTGGGCCATCGTTCCGGCCTGGCTGGAAAGAATAACTGCTGTATCTTCAATCTCGGGCTGTTGGGACAGAAGAACGGTTCTATGAATTGTGTTTTCCAGTTCACGTACGTTCCCGGGCCATTGATAGGCGATCAGCTTCTCCTCGGCTTTTTTAGAGAGGGTTTTCTCCGGTAGCCCGTTTTGCTCGCTGTATTTTTTGATAAATAATTTTGATAGCGGCAAGATATCACCCGGTCTGTCCCGCAAGGCGGGCAGGGCAATATTGATGACATTCAGGCGGAAATATAAATCCTCGCGAAATTCGCCTTTTTTAACAGATTCTTCCAAATCGCGGTTTGAGGTTGCAAGCAAGCGGATATCAACGGGAACGGGTTGTTTGCCGCCGATACGGTCGATTACACGCTCCTGAATGGCGCGAAGCAATTTAGCCTGCAGGCTAGGGTGCATTTCAGAAATCTCATCCAGCAATAGGGTGCCGCCATTGGCCTCTTCAAACTTACCGATCCGGCGGGAAACCGCGCCTGTAAATGCGCCTTTTTCGTGGCCAAACAATTCAGATTCCAACAGGTTTTCTGGAATCGCGGCACAGTTAAGCGAGATAAAGGGCTTACCTTTACGCTTACTTTTTTTGTGAATGAAAGAGGACATGACCTCTTTACCCGTACCGGATTCTCCGGTGATTAAAACAGTTGCGTCACTGGGGGCAATTTGTTCGGCCATTTGAACGACGGCCTTCATCACCGGATCGCCGGCAATCATATTAACGTCCTCTTGGGTAACCGCCTCCAAAACGGCAGAAATCAATTCCGCATTCGGGGGCAGGGGGACGTATTCCTTGGCGCCACTTTTAATGGCCTTAACAGCGGCGGTGGCATCATTTTCGATACCGCATGCCACTACAGGCAGTGAGATGCGTTCTTCTTCCAGCTGTTTTATGAACTTATGAATATCCTGACGCACATCAACC
>CAXGXG010000044.1:0-8976 GCA_964013525.1 uncultured Alphaproteobacteria bacterium
AGCAAAAGGTGCTCTTTATCATCTTGAGACACCAGAACCAGACGGTTTCGGGAATCAAGGGGCAGATACTCAACCAGCTTTAAACGGCGCTTGTCTTTTTGCATGGTCATAAGCTTGCCATAGCCAAAGCGCTTCATCGCGATTGACAACAGCCACATCAGCGACAAAACAAATGCAAAAGCAAAGAAAAAACGTAAAAGACTGATTGAATCCATAAATCTTTTGTACGGCAGGGCACCCAAAATCACAAGCAAAAATAAGCCTGTGGTAATTTGCCTAAAAGCTGTGAAAGATGTTTAGATGATTGGATCACCCCATAGGCCGACGGGATGGGCGCTGACGCCAATTCACAGATTTTCCAGTTTGTTCCGCCAGCGCGTCTGCCGCATCGCGGACCTGACGGGCGCTGACCTCTGACATATCCTTTGCATCCGGAGCGGAGGTTTCTGTAACCAGCGCACCATCCTTTTCATAGGTTTTGACCTTTTCAGTGACAACAATCCCGCGCCCCTCAAAGTTAAAGGTTTGGCGGATACTTTCACCGTGCGCAATATTTTTCACAACCTCAATAGCCTGCTCACCTTTTACAAAGGACCGTGACTGGTGCTGGGCCTGAATCTCGCTGGCAAACATATATTGACGCACAAGCACATTCGGCGCGCAGACATAATCAATCCCTGTCTGCAAAGATTTAAAAAAATCCTCACGGCTGTGCGTTCTATAATACATATCAATTCTTGGAGGCTCTGCCTGATAGCGTTTGGCCAACTTAACCTCAAGCGCGGCAAACGCTTCCATTTCGCCCATATCCTTTGGCCCATGAATTAATGTGACCAGTTCATAAAAAGAACCGTTATCGGGATAGCCGTTCTGCCCCCCCACCCATTCAAGCATATATCGGCGATCCAGATGGATCCGATCAAACAACGGTCCGCTCAATGCCGCATAGTTATGGTCTTTCAAAGCGCGCTCGATCAGTGACTTGCGCGTCCATCCCAGCGCTTTGTTCGCGTCAATACCCTCCGCCAAATAGGTTCTCAGCGCTTCCATATCATTCTCTTTTAAAGCTTTGAGCGCAGCCGATGCCAGACGTCTTTTTTGTGAATTGAGAATCATGCAGTACCCCCTTATTTACGAGGGATAGAATAAACAAAATAATTGATTATGTCAAATAGGGCTTAGTGATTTTCGAGCTTGGACCCCACCCTGTCAAGACGCGAGATCAGCGCCTGAAGCTCGGGCGCCAGTTCCGTCGCCGTTTCACGAGGTAAATGAACAAGGCGCTCGCACAGTTGGCGCGTCTTTTCGTCAAAATTGCTCATATCCAGGATTTCACCTTTATGAATACGCTTTTCACATTCTAATAGATAGAGGTTGAGCTGTTGGAGCTCTTTCCGAATTTCATCCGCGGCACGTGTCATGTCTCATCCCTTTTCATCTCACCATTCAGCTTATATATATAAGACAGGATTTCTGCCACGGCCATCAGGGCCTCTGTCGGGATTTCGCTGTCCAGCTCGACCATCGCCAGCATTTGTGCCAAGTCCCGGTCCTCGCGTACCTTGACCCCGTTATCGAAGGCCAATGCCAGAATTTGCTCAGCCACGCCCCCATAGCCAGAAGCCGTCACCTTGCTGTAGTTGTTTTCACCCTCCTTAAAATTCCGGACGGCAACAGCCACAGCCCGCTCAATCTCGTCCCGGGAACGGCGAAGCGGCTTTATATTCGGCTGAAAATCATCCTGATCGGTCACAAAACACTCTTTTTTAATAAACTGGCACGGCCATTGCATAGATATAGGGCGGAGGGTTACCGTCACATTCAATACCGTGTCGTGTAACAAAGATTGTAAGGGAGAGAAACAACATGACAACCAGAAATTTAAATCTGTTCAACGCGATGTACGCCAATATGGATTACCTGTCACAAAGACAAAAAGTGATCGCATCGAACATTGCGAATGCGGATACGCCTGATTTCCAGGCGCAGGAGCTTCGCGGAAAGCCTGACTTTCAAAAGATTTTGGGACAGAAGATGACCTCATCAAAATCAGTGAACATGGCAACCACTTCCGCCGGTCACATGGACACATCCGGCCGCACATCCGGCCAATCCCGTGAAAACTTTCGCGGCAAGGCACAGGACGGAACATATGAAGTGTCCCCTGCAGGTAACTCGGTTGTCATCGAAGAACAAATGATCAAGGCCAACGAGGTGATGGGTGATCACCGCATGATGGCGAACCTTCATGAAAAGTACTTGAACATGATGCGCACAGCCGTTGGTCAGAATCGATAGAATACAAAGGGATAGAGGAGAGAAATAATGTCAGAACTTAATTTTGCAATGGACTTGGCGGCACAGGGTATGAAAGCCCAAAGTATGCGGATGCGAGTCATCTCGCAGAACATCGCCAATTCGGAAACCACTTCACTTGAGGCCGGTGGCGACCCCTACCGCCGTCAGACCTTGTCATTCCGTAATCAGCTGGATCGCGCAACAGGTGTTAACAATGTTGTTGTCGAAGGCGTTCGAAACGACGATACGGATTTTGTGTTGAAACTGGACCCAAGCCACCCGGCAGCCGATGAAAACGGGTATGTTAAAATGCCTAACGTCAACCCGCTGGTCGAGATGATGGATATGCGCGAGGCCCAGCGCAGTTACGAGGCGAACCTGGGTATTATCGATATGTCACGGACCATGTTGATGCGGACCATTGACCTATTACGGGCATAATTTATAGATAATTTATTTTTCCGTGCTATATTAGGTATATAGAACCACGTTCTTACAGCAGGAGTTGAGCAAATGAATGAAATTAACAATGCAGCCGGCGCTTATCAAAACGCCCTCAAAAACTTGGGTGGCAACAATGATGCAAAGAAATCGGGTGACAATTCATTTGGCGATATGCTGAAAAACTCCCTCGAAGATGCGATCGAAACACAAAAAGTCAGTGAAAAAACCACAGCAGCCGCGGTAGAAGGCAATGCCGACATGGTTGATGTCCTGCAGGCTGTAACTGAGGCGGAAACAACACTAAATACCGTATTGGCCGTACGTGACCGTTTGGTTAGCGCCTATCAAGAAATCATGAGAATGCCGATTTAAAAATCCCGTTTTTCTTTATCTTACCTTGGAGTTCTCCCATTGTTCGTTTTATAAATCAAAACAATCAGGGTAACGCCCTATTTCTAATACTTATTGCGGTCGCTTTGTTTGCCGCCCTGTCCTATGCGGTCACAAACTCAGGTCGCGGCGGCGGTGGTATTGACAAAGAACAGACGGAAATTGCTGTTGCCCAGTTTATTCAGTCCGTCGGCCAAATTCAATCTTCTTTACAGCGCTTACAAATCATAAAAGGTTGCAGCGACACTGAAATCAGCTTTATCTATGACAGTAATAATGATGGTGTTCAGGATACTAACGATGAATACAGGCACTTTAGCGGCCTTTCCCGCACAGATTGTCGTCTCTTTCACCCCGATGGCGCGGGTTTGACCTTTCCGGAAATTCCTGCCGACATAAACAATGGTGACCCGGTAATTTTTTCCAGTTTTGCAAATGTGCCTGGTGTAGGCACATCAGAATCAGAGCTGATAATGTTTGCACCCTATTTAACATTGGATGCCTGCAATACAATTAATGAGAGAATTGATGCGCCGACAGACAATGGCCTCCCCATTGAAGAAGGATCAAGCGTCAGCAATGGTACATTTACTGGGATCTATGTTGCAGGTGCCGGCATTAACAACATGGACAGCGCATATGCCGGCTGTTTCAACGGGACAAACTTTGGTGACGATAATGCTGTTGGAGATTCTTATTTTTATTATTCCGTTTTGATTGCAAGGTAGTCACTTTTGAATCTTATCAGTTGCACGCCTCCACTTCTATAAAGTAGACTTCAGAATATGAACGAAGAAGAAATCATTGATATTACCCAGCAGGCTTTGCTACTGACCTTGCAGATTGGTGCTCCGGTTATGATCATTGGTCTGGTCGTCGGTGTAATCATCGCCCTGTTCCAGGCCCTGACCCAAATTCAGGAAATGACCCTAAGCTTCGTTCCCAAGATTATTGCGATTTTTGCCAGCGTTTTTTTGATGTTTCCATTGTTTTCACAATTGATGGCTGCATTCATGCAGAGTATTTCTGAACGCATCGTCAACATGGGCTGATGCGATGCTGGAAACCTTCATCGAAACTCAGCTTTTTGCCTTTTTATTGATCTTTACCCGTGTCGGCACGGCATTGATGATTATGCCGGGAATCGGGGAAAGCTTTACCCCTACCAATATTCGGCTTTTTATCGCGCTCGGCCTAAGCCTTGTTATGACCCCTGTCTTATCCGGCTTTTTACCTACCATTCCCTCCACGCCCGCTTTGATGTTCCTATTGCTTGGCGCTGAGGCGATCACGGGATTGTTTATCGGAACCGTCATGCGCATACTTATGTCTGCGCTGGACACGGCGGGTATGGTGATCGGTTTGAATACCGGTTTGGCCAACGCGCAGGTGTTCAACCCCACAATCGGTGGTCAGGGCTCAATCATCGGTGCCTTGCTGGGCGTATTGGGCGTGACCATGATACTGGTCACAAATATGCACCACCTTTTGCTTTTAACGATTTTTGAAAGCTATCAGATGTTTCCGGCCGACAGCTTGCTTGAATCCACAGGACAAATGGCTGAGGTTGTGGCCCGTATCACAAATACGGCATTTAATGCCGGGGTCAAAATGGCGATGCCTTTCATCATCGTGACATTGGTGGTGTATACGGGGTTCGGCCTTTTGGGGCGTTTGATGCCGCAAATTCAAATCTTCTTTCTTGCCCTGCCGCTACAAATCATTCTGGCCTTTTTAACACTGTCATTGGTGTTCAGCAGTATCATGTTGTTTTGGCTTAACACCTATGAACAAAGCATTACGCGCTATCTTGTGTTATAATGAGTGAACGCGCAAAAACGATAAAACATAGGATGGCGGCCCTGAATGGCTGACGAAAATACAGACGACTCACAAAAGACCGAAGAACCCACGATGAAGCGCCTTGAAGAGGCGCGCAAGCAGGGACAGGTCGTACAAAGCAAAGAGGTCAGCAACTGGATCGTTCTGGCTGCCGGGGCTTTTATCGTTCTGGTTCTGGGCCCTGGTATGATGCGGCGGTTTCAAGACCTTTTCATGGCATTTGTTGAACAGCCGCATGCGCTCTCTCTCAGCCCCTATGGCCTTGATTACGTATTTGTCAGCCTGTTTGTAGAGGTCGGAAAAATTCTGGCCTTGCCGGTGATCATTTTGCTTTTGGCCGCAATTGCAGCCCCATTGATACAGATTGGGCCTCTTCTCACGGCCGAGACGATTAAACCGAAACTTTCAAAAGTGTCACCATTGTCCGGCGCAAAACGTCTGTTTTCCCTTCGGTCAATTATCGAATTTTTAAAAAGCATCCTAAAGATGGTCATCATCGGTGGCGTGGTTACGGTTTTGATGATGCCCTTTTACGGGTCAATCGAACATTTTGTCGGTTTACCCATCCCCCTGGCTTTGGATGAACTCCATCTTTTGATCTTGCGGATTGTCATCGGTGTTATGAGTGTCCTGACCGTGATTGCCGTCATTGATTATATCTATCAGCGGATGGAACATAATAAAAAGCTGCGGATGAGCCGCCAAGAAATCAAAGATGAATTCAAACAAACCGAAGGTGACCCGCAGGTTAAAGCCAAACTGGCCGAGTTGCGCCAGACCAAAGCCCGTCAGCGGATGATGACAAATGTGCCAACCGCAGATGTAGTGATCACCAACCCCACCCATTACGCCGTGGCATTAAAATATGACCCCGATCAAATGGATGCGCCCGTTCTGGTGGCCAAAGGCATTGACGACGTTGCCCTGCGGATCAGAGACCTGGCCAAGGAGAATGATGTCATTATCGTTGAAAACCCGCCATTGGCACGCGGCCTGTTCGATAACATGGAACTTGATGACATGATCCCCAATGACTTCTTTAAAGCTGTGGCGGAGGTTATCTCCTACGTATTCAAGCTCAAAGGCAAGAAAATGGGCTGATTTTAAAGCTTTGGTTTTTCTGTTCTGACCTCTATAATTTCGTTAATTGGACGAACATAACAAAAAGACCTTTGACGTGAGCGATCAGCAGAACAGTTTTTTCCAGCAAAACAGCTACCACCCCCCCTATAAAGAACGCCTGACAGGTAAACGGGCATGGGTTTATTTTGCCGTCGGTTTGATCTATGGCGGGATCTCTGTTTTACTTGCCTATGGTTTTGGTCTGACCCGCGGCGATCTAGCGCTGACAGCGGCCATTTTGGCCTATGGTGTCATGGGTGGTTTTATCCTCTTCTATATTAAGGACACTTTGGACCGCAAACGGCGCAGCGTCAAAACCTTGCAAGAGATTATTGATAAAAGCCCAGCCGCACGTTTGATTACAGATCGCAACGGGGATACGGTTTATTATAACCGCAAATTTTCAGATATGATGCCCGGCTTTCAATCGCCTACGCTGGACAATTTCGCGGAGGTGTTTTCCAATGCCCGCAAAATGCGCAGCTCGCTAGAACGTATCAAAGAGCGTGCACTCGGTGGCGAGGAAGGCAGCCTTGAAACAACTGCCATCATCAACGATGTGATTAGCACATTACAGATTTCAGCCTTTCCCCTGACCGCCCCCGCCCACCACGTGCAGTGGCGCTTTGACAATATTACCGAGGTTCGTCAATTAAGTCAGGACCTTCAGAACGAGCGTGAAAAGCTGCTTGATTTTACAGACAAGGCCCCTGTCGGCTTCTTCTCTGTAAATGAAGAAGGTTTTTTTACCTTTGCCAACAGTGTGTTTGAGAAATGGCTGGCCACGGAAGATAACGAGATTATTGAGAGCGCCAAACTTCACGACTTTTTGTTCGACGTCCCTGAAAAGGCCGAACCATATGAGGTTTTTGAAAACGAGGGCGACTATCAAACGGGCGAGCTGTCCATGATGGGCAAAGACGGCCGCATTTTCAAAGCGGCCATCACCCACTCTATCGTTCGCGAAGACAATGGTAAGGTTCGCACGCGATCCGTTGTCTATGACCTCAGTTCCGAGCAGCAGATTGAAGCGGCCTTGCGCGAAACGCAGGACAGTTTTGTCCGCCTTTTTGAAGAGGCACCCGTCGGCATCTGCCTTTTGGCACGCGATGGGGCCATTGATGCAGCCAACCACAGTTTCACAGCCTACTTTAATAAAAAGACACCCGATGTCACCCACCAGCTTTTCACTGATTTTATTGCGCCTGCGGATCAGGATATGGTGTCGAAATGGATTGAGAATTTATTCAGTAGTAAACAAAAGAACGCAACGATTGAAGCACACCTGAATTCACAGGATGAGACCATTGTTCAGATATACGGACGTAAATTCCGTGGCGGCGATTCTATGGTTCTTCACTTTATTGACCTGACCGAACAAAAGTCTTTGGAACAACAATTTACGCAATCACAAAAAATGCAGGCCATCGGCCAACTTGCGGGCGGCGTTGCACACGATTTTAACAACCTTTTGACAGCCATGATCGGATTTTGTGATCTGCTTCTCTTGCGGCACAAACCGGGCGACCCGTCCTTTTCCGATCTGATGCAGATCAAACAGAATGCCAACCGTGCGGCCAATCTGGTGCGACAGCTTTTGGCCTTCTCGCGCCAGCAAACCTTGCAGCCCAAGGTTCTGGATATTACAGAAGTCCTTAGCGAAGTGTCGCATTTGATACGCCGCTTGATTGGGGCACAAATTCAATTGAATATTGAACACAATTCTTCCGAACCTGAATTGATTAAAGTTGATCAGGGTCAGCTTGAACAGGTTTTGATAAATCTGGCTGTAAACGCGCGCGATGCCATGGGCGGTAAAGGGCAACTGAATATACGCACCAGCATCTCTGAAATTCATGAAGAGGTTGAGCTGGCCAATACGAATGACATCCTGCCGCCCGGCCAGTGGGTTAAGGTCGAAATCGAAGATAACGGCAGCGGAATTCCCGATGATATCATCAGCCGTATTTTTGAACCGTTCTTTACGACCAAGGAATTGGGATCCGGAACAGGCCTCGGCCTCTCAACCGTTCATGGGATCATTCACCAAACGGGTGGCTTTTTGGCCGTTGATACCGAAGTTGGACGCGGAACCGTATTCTCCATTTACATCCCTCAGTATGAGCGCACAGAAGAAGATGCCCCGAAACCCGTTACCGAACAAAAAGCTGAAGCGGATCTGACAGGTAGTGCCAAAATCCTGCTGGTTGAGGATGAAGACGCCGTCCGTAGTTTTAGCGCCCGCGCGCTATCGAACAAAGGCTATGAAGTGATCGAGGCGATTAATGGCGTAGATGCGTTGGATAAACTTGGCGATGATAAACCCGCGTTAGAACTCATCATCACGGATGTGGTCATGCCGGAAATGGATGGCCCCACCCTGATCGAAAAACTGCGGGAACATTATACCGATGTCAAAATTATCTTTATGTCCGGCTATACGGAAGACCGTCTAAAAGAACAATTTGGTGAGCGGGTTCATTTCCTGCCCAAGCCCTTTACGCTCAAGCAACTTGCGACCAAGGTTAAAGATGTTCTGGAGGGGTAGCTTTTTCGCTTTCTTCAACAACGTGGCGCGGTTTTGATACGTTTAGCTGTCTGGTCCGGCTTGGATGAATCCATTGTCAGATCGCTTTTTTCTGCTGGTATCTTCCCATCGAAAAACATATTAATTCTGTCCAGGCGGCTGCTTAAACCCGCTTTGATTTGAGACAGGCGTCCGGTCTCGGGCATGTCCCCTGTCCAACCGTCCGGTGAATAGCGGATAGGATTCCATACAACCTGTTCAACAGGCATTAGGGAATTGTTATGAGCGACAGATTCTTTTTTACGATTTTTTGCAACCGCTTCCATACGCGCTTTGTGATTTAGGCTTTCGTT
>CAXGXG010000045.1:0-8841 GCA_964013525.1 uncultured Alphaproteobacteria bacterium
TGGGCCAGATCTTCGAAATCAATGTTATCTGGAATTGGACCGCCGCGGCTCTGGAAAACGGCACAACCGTCTCTGGGCACTTGGGGGCCTTGTGGAATCCCATTGGCAGGGTCGCCGCCAATCCGTATCCAGTGATCATTGCGCCAATCAAAATTCTCGGCCGTGCATTCGTGCGTCATTTTCATGCGCAAAACTTCCTTGCGAACCATCGCAAAAAACTGAGTCACGCGGCTCGCGGCAATGGCGACCTCTTCCTCGTCAGACGATATATTGTTGTTACCTGTATTTGTAATCGCGATCGAAAGCCCTGCGAATAAGGCAATGGCAATCAGGACAATAAACAAGGCATTACCGGATGAATGTGAAGAGTTTTGAATTTTCATTCTTTTATCTTACTTTAAAAATATGGCTTTTCAATGACCAAGTTCCCACACGTTGCATCACAGCGTGGTCTTAATAAATATAAAAAGACCCGCCAATAGCTGACGGGCCTTTTAAAGATGAACCTTTCCAATCGGATCTAGCGCTTTTTCTTGGCGCGTTTGATCAGTCTGGCAGCAGCCTGCGTTGAAGGAGCCAGTTTTTTCGCAATAGCCTTGTGATTACGGTAGCGTTTTCCAACCAGGTCAAATGCCCCTTTTAGACTGCCGCGCAATTCAGCCGTCGTAACCGATGACTTGACCGCGCGGTCTTTTTCCAGAAACTCTTTGTTCATGTCCAGCGGTTTATTTGTGGCCAGCATATGATCAATACGTTGACGTGTCCGCGGGTCGCGTACCAAACGCATGAAGGCTCTACGCTCCAGATCACGCAATGTGTCTTCGCTAATTTTGACGCCGGTATCCGCATTTTTGCCACCTGTCAAAACATTCGCCAATTGATCGGTAAGTGCCACCGCGTATGAACTGACCAAACCGCGGTCATACATGTCGTCAACAGCCATTTGCAGTGCCGCGCGCCCGGCAGGACCCGGCAACGAAAACATTTTCGGGGTCGGCGGTGTATATCCATCTGCCAGCTTCAAAGCCTTGGCCTTGGCATCGGCCAGCAGACGCGCTTTGTTCATTGTTACACCATCCGTGGGGCGCAAGTAACCAATAGATTGCGCCTCTGCCGCCGACGGGCTGACCTTGGCCATTGCAATCGTCTCGAATGCTTTGGCAACAGGCGGCATCGGCCCATTCGGTGTTTTGGGATCATCCATTGCGCGCATCAGCATTTCACCGCAACCGCCCCAACCCGGAATAATCCCGACGCCGGTTTCAACCAGCCCCGTATAGGTTTCAGCATGTGCCTGAACCGCATCGCAGTGCAGCAAAATTTCGCATCCACCGCCCAGCGCCATACCATGCGGCGCACCAACAACGGGGAAATTTGCATATTTTAATTTCTTATACGTATCCTGACCATTTTTAACGATCTTATCAATTGCCCAATATTGTTTAGCCTTGCCCGCCATTTGGGCCAGCATCAGGTTTGCCCCGACGGAAAAATGCGTGCCTTCATTATGAATGACAAGCGCCTTGTAATCATTTTTGCCACTTTCGATTTTCCGGCGCGCCTTGTTCATCATGTGCATGATCAGCGGATCCAGTGAATGTTGCGGTGATGTAAATTCCAGGCACAAAACACCGTCACCGATATCCCACAGTTTGGCCGAAGGATTTGACGCCACCGGTTTGGATGCGCGTTTAATATCTGACAACAACAAGACACCATCGGCACGTTCAACCGTTTTATATTCGCCGTTCGGCATCAAACGTTCCAGCTTCCCATTTTGCGTTTGATAAAAACGTTTGCCTTGTGCGGCCTTTAACATCGGGGGCACGGTCTCGCCTTCGGCTTCCAGTTTTTTAATGAACCAGTCAACACCGATCTTATCCAACATCTCGAACGGACCTTTGGACCAGTTGTAGCCCAGCTTCATCGCATCATCAATCGCCATGATATCATCGTTGATTTCAGGAACCATTATAGCCGCATAGCACAATGTTTTTTTCAAAACTGTCCAGGCATATTGGCTGTATTTATCATCCCCGTCGACCAAAGCACGCAGTCCGCCTTTTTTTGCGCGTTTGACAGCATCAATTTTGGGCTTTTGCACATCACGGTAGACAGGTGTATCGGCATAAAGGTCAATGACATTCAGTTGTTTTTGACCATTGGCTTTGACCATGCGATAGAAACCGCCCTTGCCCTTGCGCCCGGTAAACCCCTGTTCAATCATTTTATCCACCAAGGGTACATTACGGTGAACATTGCGGTAATCATCACCCTTTGGCACATTTTTAAGCAAACTGTCACTGATGTGCGGCATCAAATCCAACCCCACCATATCCATCAGGCCGAAAACACCTGATTTTGGCGCGCCCATCGGTTTGCCGACGATTGCGTCCGCTTCTTCAGGTGTCAAACCCGCCTCCATCGCGGCATTCATGGCAACCGTTAACCAATAAGTCCCGACACGGTTGGCGATAAAGCCGGGTGTGTCCTGACAGTGGATGACGGTTTTTCCCATTTTTTCGTCCATAAAGCGTGCCAGCTTCTGCACACTTTTGGCATCATTTTTGTCTGATGACACCAATTCCAAAAGCGGCATGTAACGCGGCGGATTAAAGAAGTGCGTGATCATTAAATCCTTTTGCATGGCAGCCGATTGATCCGACCCCAAAGTTGCAAGTGGTATTGTCGAGGTGTTGGAACCGACAATTGAACCCGGTTTGCGATGCGCATCGATATTTTTCAAGACCTGGGATTTGATCTTTGGGTTTTCGATTACAGCCTCAATAATCAAATCTGCATCAGCCAAACATTTCATCTGGTATTTCGTATTGCCAGGACGAATACGCTTGGCAAAATCTTTATGCATCAAGGCCGCGGGTTTCGACTTCAAAAGCTTTTCCACAGCACCTTTGGCAATCACGCTTTGATCATCTTGTGGCCCTAAGCCCTCTGGCACGATATCCAATAGCTCAACCTCAATACCCGCATTGGCCAGTTGCGCGGCAATTCCCGCACCCATCACACCTGCACCGATTACAACAGCTTTTTTAATCGTCATCTTCTTATCCTTGTCTGCTTAGGTTCAGCGCTTGGGTGCGGCTTGTTTCTTGGGTTTATGGCCTTTGACGGCATCCGGGTTTTCCAACAAAACAGCAATCCCTTGTCCGCCGCCGATACACATTGTGGCAGCCGCATACCTGCCGCCTTCGCGCTTCAGTATGGTTGCCGCCTGGCCTGAAATACGTCCACCCGATGCCCCCAAGGGATGTCCAAGGGCGATGGCACCACCGTTTTTATTCACACGGTCATTGGCAATGCCCAGTTTTTGAACACAGGCAACGGATTGTGATCCGAACGCCTCGTTCAATTCAACGACATCAATATCGGATATTTTCAGACCTGCTTTTTTCAGCAGCTTTTCTGTTGCCCCCACAGGTCCCATGCCCATAGTTTCCGGGTCACATCCGACGGAGGCCGAACCTGCAACGCGCGCCATAATTGGCAAATTATTTTTCCTTGCGTATTCTTCCGAGACGACCATCAAGGCGACAGCACCATCCGTCAGTGGAGATGATGTCCCCGCTGTCACAGATCCTGCATCATTAAAGGCAGGTTTCAATTTTGACAAGCTGGCCTTGTCCGTATTGGGACGGATGCAGCCGTCTTTTGAGACTTTATCACCCTTGTTGGTTGTGATCTCGACAATCTGTTCGCGGAACAGGCCTTCCAATTCAGCCTTGGTCGATTTTTTGTGCGAGGCAATGGCTAAATCTTCCTGCGCATCACGTGACACGTTAAATTTTTGGGCCACGTTTTCCGCCGTTTTCCCCATTGAAACATAGGCAGCCGGATAACGTTGGCGTAGCACAGGGTTCGGGCTAGGGTTAAAACCGCCCATTGGTACGCGGCTCATGGATTCGACCCCGGCAGCGATGACAACCTCGGCCTCACCCGCGGTGATAGCATTCGCCGCATCGATCAATGTCTGCATTGAGGAGCCGCAAAAACGATTGGTCGTGACTGCCGCCACGCTGTTGGGCAGGCCCGCCAAGAATGCAACGTTTTTAGCAAGATTTAGCCCTTGTTCACCCTCCGGAAATGCATTGCCTAGTTTCAAATCTTCGATATCGTCGGGATTTACATTCGTTTTCTCTAAAAGGCCAAGTAGTGTTTGCGCCATAATATCATCCGCGCGCGTTCCTTTCAGGGCGCCTTTGTGGGCTGGTGTAAACGGTGAACGGACGAATCCGACAATAACAGGTGTGGTTTTAGGGTCGCGCATTATAGGCTCCTTATCTCAAGCGTTTTTAGGCCCGAAGGCGGGCTGTAAATCAATATATTTTTATGGTTATGGATATTTTTACCACACTGTTAACATAATGAAAATCGATTTTTCAAAATCCCCTTTGCATCAAAAGCAATTGCAACTATTTTAAGGAGGCTAGAGGTCGGATTGCAGATCTTTCCGATTTGTCACCGGCTCTATCACGCGCTTTAAGGACAACGAAATCAACGTAGGATGCAAACCAATGAAAAGTGTTTCCGTCACCCAAGCACACCAAATGTTTCACGATGGCGCCGCGCTGATTGACGTTCGCACGCCTGCCGAGCACCGCGCATTTTATATTCCGGGCACGGAAAATATCCCCCTTTCAGAAATTGATTCCAAAGCCATTGATCATGTTGCACATGACTGCCATACGGTTTTGCTGCATTGCAAATCGGGTGCGCGTTCCCAACAGGCTCTTGGCAAACTGTCCGGATCGGGCAAGGACATCTATTCTGTCGATGGCGGGATTGAAGTTTGGCGAACCCAAGGGTTTGATACCGTTACCGCACACGATAAAAACACCCTGCCGCTTAACCAACAGGTTCAACTTGTGATTTCTTTTATGATTTTGGGCGGCTTGGCATTATCAGCATGGGTAACGCCCTATGGGCTGATCCTGCCGCTTTTTGCGGGGTTGGGATTGTTAAATGCAGGTTTAACAGGATGGTGCGGCATGGCCAAGATTTTGGCCAGAATGCCCTGGAACCAATAGCGTATCCGCCTTAGTTTTCCTCAATAATATATTGAAAGGCGTACCAGCCACTAAAGTCATAGCAGCCTGATGCATAGGGAAAATCTTCGCCGCTGGTGTCGGTGCCGCCATCCACACGTGCCGTAAATCCGGTATCTGAACGCCAGCTGACAACCAGACTGCCGCGAGTATCGCCGGTAAACGATGTAATGGCTGTCCCGTCAAACGGATCATCTTCGCCATGCAGGCGACGATTGATGGCCTTACACACCTCTAATGGCAGGGGCTCCAACCACACAACACGATCGGGCATTTCGCTGCCCACCTCGGCACCCGCTTCACGCACACGGTGAATATACCAGTACCAAACCGAATAATCCTGCGCCGGGTGTCTCCATTCCGGAATGGAAATCGGGTCCGCATTGACCAGGCCGTCCTCGCTGAACAGACCAACCGTCCGGCAGGGGGTGATTGTTGCCGATCCGCGGTAACAGGTATCGCTGTTGTTTTCGGCAACATCATCAAAGAGAACTTCGTCATATCCGCCGATGACTTTCAAACGGTCAATACCTGCCTTGTAAGAGGCCAGATCATTTAGGATTTGCGCCACCTGGATTTCAGCATCTTCACGACTGATGTCGCCCCCGCCACGGCCGGAATTCGTCACCGCATAGGACAGGGCAGCAAACAGCGCCACTGCAATTAAGATTAGAAAAAGGGCATTACCATTATTGCGCATTTGAACATTTATTTTTTTCATTTGATAATCACTATAAACAATCAATACGACAAGATTAAGGCAAGATTTTATAAATTATCTTTCTGCTTGCCAAGCACCCATTGAGCCTAAATAAATGTCAACTTGCGAGAACCCCTTGGATTGCAGCCATCCGGCTGCTACCGTTGCGCGCTGACCACTCGCGCACATAAGGGTATAATGTTTTTGTGGATCCAAGTCTTCCCACGCTTCGTTCAAATGCCCGATATAGACGTGTTGAGCCTCATCAATTTTTATCTTTTCGACTTCATCTTGTGCACGGACATCCAACAAAACCCAATTCTCATCCGCTTCCTCAATCCGTTTCTTAACTGTCCGCGTAGACAGCGTAGGAATGCGATCAAACGCCCCCCCTTGCGCTACGGATTTTACAAAACCTGTGTAACCGCCGACAATGTCGTCAAAACCAATCCTCCATAAGTGTTCCATCGCCTGAGACAATTGATCCATGCTATCCCCGATCAGGCCAATTTTCTGATCTTTATTTAAAAACCATCCGCCAAAAGCTGGCAACATACCGACGGGAAGGCTGATTGCGCCTTTCATGTGCCCGGATGCAAAACTCATTGTATCGCGAACATCTATAAGAACATCAAAGCGCTGACCCTTAAACTCTGAAAAGCTTAAAACCTTTGGGACCAGAACACGGGGCACAGGCCCTGCACCTACCAGGTTTAGACGTTCCATATTCTCAAAGTAAGGGGGCTGGTAATGCACTTCATTCACTTTGGCGTCAACAAATTCTGCCTTGCTCAACTGCAAACGCGGGTTGTTTTTCCTCTCATGACAAATGCTTGAAAACTCACGCTCTGCCATGCCCGATCCACACACAGACCCTGCACCATGCGCAGGATAGATAAGGGCTTGATCGCCAAGGTCCATGACCTTATGTAGGCTATCGTATAGGGCTCCCGCCATTTCTTTCATCTCGTCGGGATAAAAATCTGTTCTGCCGACATCACCAACAAACAGCGCATCACCCGTAAATACGCCTACCGCCCCGTCGTCGTGGTTTTCATCATAAAACGCGTAGGCCACATGATCTTTGGTGTGGCCGGGGGTTTCTAAAGCCACAACTTTAATATTACCGATTTTAAATTCTTGCTGGTCAGAAATAATGTCTGCAAAGGCAATTGGCCCCGCCGCGTTCGGGCCATGATAAATTTTCGCTTTTGTCATCTGGCCAAGATGTGGAGAGCCTGTAATCAAATCCTCGTTACGGTGCGTTTCAAAAATATGAGTGATTTCCAACCCCTGTTGACTTGCTATTTCCAAATAGATTTCACAGTCTCTACGCGGGTCAATGACAGCCGCCTTACCATTCGAACCTAGAATATAAGACAAATGGGATAGGCCAGGTGTTTTAATTTTTTTCAAAAACATAATTTATTCCAATATCGAGTGCATATGTATATATCAAATGAAAACACAGCAAAATTGTTCCTTATGGCGCAACAATTTTCATGTCGTGCGTGCAGATCTACAAATCAAATATGATAACTTTGGCCAGCATAAAAACAGCCAAAACGGCCATCGTATAACGTATGAAATTTGATCCTTTGCGAATGGCCAGATGCGACCCCATATACGAGCCGACAACAGCACATAAAAACATAGACGCGATTTGAGGTATGCTAACAGTAGAGCTCATGTATAAAATACCCGCACTCATGATTGTTTCCGGAATGGCGGCATAGGTCATAACCCCCTTGGCATTGACGTAGGTTTTGCCAAACAACAAAACAAAAATCAAAACACCGAATGTTCCGCCCGCCATTGCGAATGCACCATCCCAAAAACCCAAAAGGATCAGCGCCGCAACACCCAGCCATTTGTGTTGGGTTTTGGCCTCTCCGCTTTTTTGAAAAGGATAGATCAACAAAAGAATACCCACACACACAGCGCCCAACACAATTTGATTGAGCGTCTCTTCCGAAAGGCCGGTTATAAAGTTTGCACCGACAAAGGCGCCGATCAGGATGGGCGGTACGGCAAGATATGCCAGACGTGCATCAAACCCATCAACTTTCTTATAGTTTCTTAGTGATCCGACGATATTGCCGATATCAGATATTCTGTTCAGCGTCAGGGCATTTACGGGTGGCAAACCTATGGCCAGCATGGCTGGCACCCCAAATACACCACCACCCCCTGCAATGGAATTTACAAAACCCATAATAAAGCTGAATATGCCTAAAATAAAAATTTCGTTCATGTCTAATAAATCCCTTACTACAGGTGGCCGTCCGGTCCTAAAGTCTAGTCGATAGCAACCCGTTGATCATCTGAAAAGCAATCGACTATCCGGAGAATTGTTTGCGTTTCTTTCAAAAGGAAGCAATTTTTCGAGCCCTTAAACAGATGTCTCAAAACAGCAAACGGGGCTAGCAGAGCATTAAGAGTTGATTTTTTATGAAAAATAATGCACAATTGCAACTGAATTTTTCGAAACAGGACAGCTTTAAAATGAAATCCCTTACCCCACTTTTTGCAAGCGCCCTGAGCATGGCCGCCATTATCAGCAGCTGTGGGTCAGGTGCTTTTTCTCGTGAGGGCCCAAACACCGGAATTACGGTTTCAGAACAGATGACCCAAGACCTGGGCACGCCATTGTTGCAATCTGTCGAAAATCACACAGGTGGATTATCAATTATCGTTTTGAATAAAAATGAATTTGGCGCAAGCGGTCAGGTTACTGGCGCGCAACTGCGTCAATATTTGCAGGACCGCGATCTTGACACCCCGTACCTTACCGATCAGGGTGCTGACGATATTGCAGATGCCCTGCAGACTGATCAGATGGCAGCGCTCAAAGCCATAAATAAAAACACCAATGAAACGGTTTTATGTGTGGTCTCAGTCGGACAGCTCAACCGTTCATTAACCAACCACATTTCCGAGCTTTCCAGCATACCCGAGGACCTGGTTGAGAATGCGGTTGGCACGCCATCTCAATGGCAAACGGCAAAGCTGATGCATGAATTCATGCACTGCGCGCAACCTTATCAAAAACGCTCTATGTTCGATTTTGACATTACA
>CAXGXG010000046.1:0-8824 GCA_964013525.1 uncultured Alphaproteobacteria bacterium
GTGATACAGCCGGAACATTTGCCGATGCCTTTGCAGATCCTGTGCGCATTATCGCATTCAGCGAGGGCGAGGAATGGATTTATTATACGCGCGGTGGAGTGGAAGCGCTACACGCCAAGGCGCAAACGGTCGAAGTTCTGGAAGATTTAAAAGAAAACTCACTGGACTACTATTCCGCTTTGAAAAGTATATATGAACAAAGACGCGTAGCTTTGATCCGTGACAACAGCTACAACATGTCGGCTCCACAAGTCAGTTATGATGACTATGAGGCCGAATTTAATCGCTACACAGATAGCGAAAGCTAAAATTTAAAAGAGTTTACATTGGAGAGAAACATGAAAAAAACATTCAGCCGCCGCCGCATCTTGGGCTTTGCCGCAATTTGCGCACTTGGTCTCACACTTGGCATGACAACACCTGCCAAGGCCGCCGACACACCGGAAGATTTCGTTCTCAAGCTGGGACAAGAAGCTTTGGCAACGCTTGAAAATGCAAATGGTGATCAATCCGCGATTTCCAGCAGTATCCGTACGTGGCTAGATAAATATTTTGATCAAAAATCTATTGCACGTTTCGCAATGGGCCGCCACTGGCGCAGCCTGAATGATGCACAACAGGACACCTATCAGGACGTATTCGAAGATATGATTGTCCTGACGTATTCTCAGCGCCTTGCACAATATTCAGGTGAAGATTTCAAAGTTTTAGGCCAGACAGTGGTGAACAGCCGCGATACTCTGGTACACACAGAAATCATTCCTGCGAACAAAAAAGGCCCTAAAACAAAAGTTGATTGGCGCGTACGCGGTCAGGAAGGCAACATGAATATCGTTGACGTTCTTGTTGAAGGGATCAGCATGAGCATCACCCAGCGCTCTGACTTTGATGCCGCGATCCAACGCAGCAATGGCGATATGGACAAATTTCTTGCAGACTTGAAGGCTAAAACAGGCCAATAAACCTGACAGCGAGATTTTATATTCTATTGTAAAAAAGGGGCCTCATCGGCCCCTTTTTTCATTTGATCCTATAAATATGTATCAGGCTTCTTTTTCATCATCCTTTGCCTAGTTGTCGTTTTTACCCTCTTTAATTTCACGCACACCCAAATCTTCTTTAAATGTTAGGGTTCTGTAAGGGAACGGGATTTCAATTCCGGCATCATCCAATGCACGTTTGACAAGACGGATCACCTCATCCTGGCTGGCCATTCCGTCGAGAGGCTTGGATTCCGCCCACCAGCGAATTGTAAAGTCTACGCTGGACGAATTAAATTCGGTTGCAAAAACCTGAACGGGTTTATTTTGATTTACAGATTTGGCTGATTTGACAGCACCCTCAATAACAGACTTTGATTTTTCAAGGTCCTCATCATAAGCCACACCACAAACCACTTGGAAACGACGGTGTTCAAGATCCGTGCGGACATAGACTTCGTTTTTAAAGAGTTTACTGTTTGGCATCAACACCAACTGTCCGTCCGTCTGGCGAATATAGCTGTCGCGGATATTGATTTGTTCAATCTTGCCCTCAACGCCTTCGCACTCAATAAAATCACCAATGCGCATGGTTTTGCGCAACATAATCATGACACCTGCAAGAAAGTTTTCAAAAATGTCCTGAAAGGCAAAGCCAATGGCAATCGAACCCAATCCCAAAGCCGCAAGAATTTTTGCCGGCGTCAAGCTTGGAAAAACAATAGCTGCTGCAACAAGAACACCGATGGTCCAAACGGCAATCTTTGCCAAGGTCAATATCAGGTTTTCAAGTGATGGCCGCAATTGCGCACGTTCTGTCACTTTCTTTAAAACCTTTTGGACAATTTTCGATACGATCCAAGTAAAGAGGATGGCGATTAAAGCAATACCTAAAAGAGGCAGCATCTTAACGCCTGCTGTTCCCATGGCGCTTAACTGCTCCAAAAGGGGTTCAAGAAAATTCATATTTATTCTCCAAAAATTTAAAACTCACGGAGAAAGTATAGACATTGAACAAAATATTGCAAAAGGATTGAAGTTTATCCCTGAACCAGCTTTTGTGCATTTTCCAGTGTGTCTGCCTCTTGGGCAGGTTTGTCCCAGCGTATTCTATGGATACGTGGAAAACGCAAAGCAATGCCGGATTTGTGACGGCTGGATTCATGCGCGCTGTCGAACGCGACTTCCAGAACCAGGTCTTTCTTAACCTCGCGCACAGGTCCAAAACGCTGGATCGTATTGCTACGCACAAATTTATCCAGTTTTTTTAACTCCTGATCCGTAAAGCCGAAATAAGCTTTGCCAATCGGAACAATCTCGTTTCCCTTCCATACACCAAAAGTGAAATCGGAATAAAAAGACGAGCGTTTCCCGTGTCCGCGTTGGGCATACATCAGAATTGTATCCAAAAGGTTCGGGTCACGCTTCCATTTGTACCACAATCCCTTGGGACGGCCCGGAACATATACAGAATCCCGGCGCTTGATCATTACCCCTTCATGCCCCAGTTCATCTGCACCTTTTTTGCGCACCTCTCCCAACTGCTCCCAACTTTCAAAAGGGATGATTTCCGAAAGGTCGAGACGCGATTGCGGGTTCTTTGCAAACCACGCTTCCAGACGCGTACGTCGCTCGGTCAGAGGCAGGCCTCGGATATCCTGGTCTCCGTCATAGAGGATGTCGTAAACACGTATAAAGGCCGGGTATTTTTTCAAATGGCTCGCGGCAACCGTTTTTCGATTCAGCCGCTGTTGCAGGTTGTTAAACGGCATAGGTTCAAACCCCTCACCTACCAGCAACTCCCCGTCAAGAACGGCGCTGCCACTAACGTTATCAACGATATCGGGGAACGTGTGCGAAATATCATCACCTGTGCGTGAATACATCGCGCGCTTATCACCATCCATAACCAACTGCACGCGAATGCCATCCCATTTCCATTCGGCATTGAAATCCTGCGCCGGCATTTTGACAAAATCTTTTTCCTCATCAACAGGATTAGATAGCATCAGCGGGTGAAAGGTTTCACTGTGCTTGATATCCGGCTTTTCAGCTTTACCTTCCAACCAAGGGAATAAACGTGGGTAAGGCGGGCGCAACCCGTGCCAAACTTCTTCAATCTCCTGAAGGTCAACGTTTCCCATCTTTGCCAATGCTGTTTTTGCCAAACGTGATGACACTCCAATCCGAAGAACGCCTGTGGCCAATTTGATCAGAGCCCAACGTTCGTGGGGTTTTGATATGGTCAAAAGTTCCGCAATCACCTGCGGCACATCTTTTTTCTCAGTCTTATTTAATGTATCAATCAATTCAGATAACCGTGGCAGGTCATACCCTTCCTCGTGGTAGGGCCAGATCAAGGCAATCGTCTCGCCCAAGTCGCCTACATAGTCATAGGACAGACGAAACAGGTTTTCATCAACATGATCGAAAACAATCTGTTTGAATTTTGAAGATTTGATATGCGTAAACGAAAGACTGTCCGTTAAGACGGCAAGCGCATACCCGCGATCAGGGTCAGGCGTATGACGAAAATAATCCGCCAACAAATCAACCTTACGGTTACGGGATGGGGTTAAAAGCAACCGCTCCATTAAATCGGCAAAGGCATGCATGCTCATGCGGCATCCTCCTCTTCCCCCAACCCCTGAATGGACAATGGCTCGGCCTCCAACCCCTGTTGCCGGCAGTAATAGACCAACGCATCTTCGCGGCCGTGTGTGACCCAGATTTTTTTTGCGCCTGTGTCATGAATGGTTTGAATCAGCTCGTTCCAATCGGCGTGATCCGATAAAATCAGCGGCAATTCCGCGCCACGCTGACGAGCGCGCTGTTTTACATGCATCCATCCCGAAGCCATAGAGATCACAGGGTCGGGAAAGCGTCGTGACCAGCGGTCTTTCAGCGCAGACGGCGGCGCGATAACAACCGCGCCTTTAAACTGTTCTTTTTGATCAACTGTGGCTTTGCGCAATTCTCCCAAATCAACGCCCAATTCCTGATAAAGGTTACAAAGCTTCACCTGCGCCCCGTGAAGATAGATCGGTTTGTCATACCCCTCTTCACGCAACAGGCGAATGACGCGCTGCGCCTTACCCAGCGCATATGCCCCGATCAGGTGTGCGCGCTCGGGTTGCTGCTCCAGCGATATAAGAAGCTTGCGAATTTCATCTTTCGGATCTGGATGCTGAAAAACGGGGAGGCCAAACGTTGCCTCCGTCACCAAAATATTACAAGGAACAACTTCAAAATCTGCGCAGGTGGAATCATGACCGCGTTTAAAGTCACCTGTAACGACAATCCGTTCACCATCACATTCTAACAGCGCCTGCGCACTACCTAAAATATGCCCCGCAGGATAAAGCGTCAGCGTAACACCGCCCAGGTCCAGCGGCTGGCGATAGGGAAGTGACTGCCATTTTTCTGCGGCATTTTCGCCATATCGCACCTTCATAATCTCAATCGTTTCAGGGGTGGCGATAACATGTTTATGCCCAAAACGCGCATGATCTGCATGACCGTGGGTGACAATTGCCCGGTCGCGCGGGACCATGGGGTCGATATATGTGTCGATCCGATCTATATATAATTGATGGTTCAAAAAGCTCATGACAAAAAAGATAGGGCAGATGTGTCCCCACTTCCAGAGGCTCTGGAAAATCACCCCCTAACTGGCTGGATACGGGACAAGGGCTGGTCATGGTTTGACCACCAGGTTCAGGCCGTCAAAATGGGGGCATTAGGCAAAGACATGATTTTATTTGCGCCCACAGGGGCAGGCAAAACCCTCTCAGGCTTCTTGCCGGCATTGGTGGATTTACATGCGCGCGGCAGTACGGGCAAACTTCATACCCTCTATATCTCCCCACTAAAAGCCTTAGCCGTAGATGTCCATCGCAACATTGGCAAACCGGCGCAGGAATTAAAACTTCCCCTCACCTATGAGACACGCACCGGGGATACGCCAGCGTCACGGCGGCAGCGTCAAAAAGATATTCCGCCGGACATACTCATGACGACGCCTGAATCGCTTGCCCTATTACTCTCTTATGAGGAAGCGCACGAATATTTTGCGGATGTGAAATACATTATTATTGATGAACTCCATGCTTTTTTACACACAAAGCGTGCAGATTTGCTGTCTTTAAATTTAGAACGTTTGTCCGATTTTGCCCCAAAGGCGCAACGGATCGGCCTTTCTGCTACCTTGTCCGACAAGAAAACGGCGCGCGATTGGCTGTGCCGCCCCCGAAAAGGCGCAATTATTGAAGTCCCGCAAGCCACCCGGCCAGAGGTGCGCATTCTTGATATTAATGATGACATGCCATGGGCCGGGCATTCAGCCCGCTATGCCGTCGCCCCCATTTATGAGGCCGTCAAACAATCAAAAATGGCCGTTGTTTTTGTCAATACGCGCAGTCAGGCCGAATTTATGTTTCAAAACCTCTGGCGCGAAAATGAGGACGAGTTAAAAATCGGCATTCATCACGGCTCATTAGAAAAAGAATTGCGCCGCAAGGTTGAGGCACGCATGGCCAGCGGAGAACTGGACTGTGTCGTTGCCACAGGTTCACTTGATCTGGGGCTGGATTGGGCAGAGGTTGATCTGGTAATCCAGGTCGGCGCGCCCAAAGGCGTCAGCCGACTGTTGCAACGGATTGGCCGTTCCAATCACAGGCTGGACACCCCAAGCCGTGCGGTTCTGGTCCCGACCAATCGGTTTGAATATATTGAATGTCTGGCCGCCATTCAGGAAATTGAAAAAGGTGCCTTGGACGGAATAGATCCGAAACGCGGGGGGCTTGATGTTCTGGCTCAGCATATCTTTGGCGTTGCCTGCGGCGGTCCATTCGTGGCTGAAAACCTTTATGCCAGTGTCAAACGTGCTTGGCCCTATCGTGAGCTGTCCGAGAAAGACTTTTATAACACAGTGGAGTTTGTCAAAAATGGCGGCTATGCTCTGCAAGCATATGAACGGTTTAGCCGCCTGGTCGAAGTGCGCGGCGAACCCGGGACCTATGGGTTACGTTCAAAAAAAGACGTCCGCCGGTACCGAATGAATGTCGGCACGATTGTAGAGGCCCCAATGCTGAAGGTGCAGTTGAGGAAACGTGTTCTTGGCCAGATTGAAGAGGGATTTGTTCAAAACCTCACCCCCGGCGATACATTTATGTTTGGCGGCCAGATTTTGGAATACAGCGGCGTGAACAACGCAACTGTTTTGGTAAAGAAATCCAAGGATTCACAGGCGCAAATTCCCAATTACGCAGGCGGGCGTATGCCGTTGTCCACGCATCTGTCTTATGCTGTACGCAAGATGATCGGACATCAAAAAAACTGGGAAAAGCTACCCACCCAGATTCAGAGCTGGTTAAAGCTTCACAAGACACGCAGCGCCCTTCCAAACGAAAAAAACCTTCTTGTGGAAACTTTTCCACGTCAGAAAAAACATTACATGGTGGCCTATACCTTTGCGGGGCGAAACGCCAATCAGACATTGGGTTTTCTCGCCCTGCGCCGAATGAAGCGCTTGGGCCTGCGGCCATTGGGATTTGTGATGACAGATTATGCGTTGACGATATGGTCATTCAAACCGGTAACCGATCCAGCCCAAATTTTTGAACCCGGAATTATTTTCGAAGATTTTGAAGAATGGATTTTTGACACCCCACTGATGAAACGTTTGTTTCGTGACGGTGCGGTGATATCCGGCCTGATTGAACGCCGGCACCCCGGTCAAATGAAAAGCGGGCGACAGATTTTAATGAGCACGGATTTAATCTATGATGTTCTGATGAAATACGAACCCCAGCATGTTTTACTGCGCACTGCCCACTATGATGCCAACCATGGCCTGATTGATGCCAGCCGTATACGCAACTTCCTGATTTCAGTGCAGGGTCATATTGAACACAAGACTCTGGATAAGGTGTCCCCTTTGGCCGTTCCTGCGATACTGCAAATGAACCGGGAAACATTGTCCAGAAAAGATAAAGATGAGTTGGTTTTGGAAGACATGGAAGCAGATATTATGAGCGAGGCAGGTATTCATGACATCGCATAAGATTCAGTTTGGCGGCACACGTTTTTTACCACTTCCCTCAGGTGGTTTATATTGGGAAAAAGAACAAGCCTTGATCGTTTCAGACCTACATCTGGAAAAGGGCTCAAGCTTTTTGAAATATGGTTTGTTTCTGCCGCCGTATGACACAGTTGAAACCCTTAAAAAACTTCACATCGATATCCAACATGTTCAGCCAAGAACACTGATCTTTTTAGGGGATATTTTTCATGATAAAACCGCACTTGAACGTATACAGAACAGCGATTTAACCGCATTTGATGTTATGCTGGAAAACCACAATGTCATCTGGGTTGAAGGAAACCACGACCCTGGCGTCGCACCGCCGTCCGTTACAATTCACAGCGATTACCTATATGGGGACATTACCTTTCGTCATATCGCAGAAGAAACAAACCGCGATTATGAGATCAGCGGCCATTACCACCCCTGTACGAAATTTGTGCACAAACAACAAAAAGTCAGACGCCCTTGCTTTGTCGTATCTGAAAACAAAATTATTCTTCCGTCTTATGGGGCCTACACGGGCGGACTGGACATTGAGCATCAGGCAATAAAGGCTGTTGTGGAAAAACCCTATGAGACGTACGTTTTGGGACACAGGAAGGTCTACAAAATCTAAAAATCAGATCACCCCAATGTATCTTTGGATTTTTCGATCATTTCACGGGTTTTTTTATCAGCCGTTTCAATCATCTCTTTAATCAGGACCGTCTCCGGCATTGTTTTCCAGTATTTTTTTGGCATTTGATTTAACATTGCAGATGTTTTTAATCGGGCCGGATTAAATATATTCTGATAATATGTTAGCCAGTATTTCTCAACCTGATCATCTTTTGGAAACAGATCTGGATTTGGATTGTCTTCCATCATTAGGGCACGACCATTCCAATGCGCCCCCCGATACGGGGTCAAGATTGACCACTTCATATTTTTAAAGCGTGTTTTAAAAAAATCAGTCACACGTTCCAACGTGAAATGTTCAGGCTCATGCCAGGCTACATAAATATCCTGATCCTGATATGTCAGCTTCCGAAAGCGGACATAAGCCTTAATTTTATAAGCATCACGACGAACGGCTTTTTCCATTTTATGCGCACGTAAAATATCATCATCAGTTTTTAAAGACATAAGGCTGCGGTTTTCAAAGTTTAAACGCCACAGGATTTTGTACATTAACCCGAAGCGCTCAGGATCATTATGACACAATACCGTCTCGGCCATTTCCATGAAGGCTTTGGATACACGTATCTCGACCAGCCCGTGTTCATCGGGCAACGGGCTTGTCTCAACAATATCATCTGTAAAAAGGTTTGTTTGGGTTTGTTCAGGTATCGTCCATATAATCTGATCCGGCGCTATCCTCGACTTGAGAAAGCCGCGCGCATGTTCACGCCATTCATCAAAACCCGGCTGCGTATGAATAACAACCTTCCTCATCCCGGTTGAACACTTGAAAACAACTCAAACTGTTGTGTTGGTTTCACCATATCTCCCAAGTTCTGCAGGTCCAAAAGATATCCTGCTGGTTTATAGTCACGAACAACTATAAATGGCTTTATCTTTTGCAGCGGCAAACGCATCTTCACCATATCGGACCAGGTTAGATTTGCATATTTTCGGATGGAGAGAATTTTACGCACACTAACGGCACCCAATCCCGGAACGCGTAACAACATTTCACGATCAGCTGTGTTGAGATCGACTGGAAACAAATGCCTGTTAGGCAATGCCCAAGCCATCTTCGGATCATGATCCATAT
>CAXGXG010000047.1:0-8685 GCA_964013525.1 uncultured Alphaproteobacteria bacterium
GCAAAGCCCGACGGATTTTCTTACCATCTACGGTTTTCACCGCTGCCTGAGACCAGGCATTTGTGGTCTGGACTATCCCTTCGTCATAGCACCTGGCCTTAGACGCTGCCCGTCTAGTCTCTACACCTTCCCGTTTCCGGGCTTGGCTCGGGATTGCCATTTTACAGGTTTCCCCGAATTTGAGCAGTTCTACGTCCGGCGTTTCCACCGGCGCACTCAAGTTGTTGGTTTAAGTCCGTTGCGTCTACCGATTCCGCCACGCCCGCATACCATTTCGGTCATTATATGAAGTGTTGCCGATTCCTCCAAACATTTTCTCGTAAAAAATCATGTACTTAACAACAGGGCGACTAAACTTCGCTGCCCGGCTCGGTTTTACGCCCCTTCCGGGGCTTTCTCACATTGATCGCCGCCGTGTCGAGAGTGTTGACGAGATGCGAAGCGTAGTACTTCTCGATCATCTCCACACTCGTCCGGCAATTTTTGGCGATCTGATAAATGTCCGCGCCTTCCATAAGGCGCAGGCAGATATAGGTATGGCGTAAACTGTAAGCGGTTCGGGAACGTCCGTCCCTATCCCGCTTCAAGCCTTCCTCTTTCAGAATCCTATTAAACAGGTCCCTGGGATAATAGGGAAAGACGTTATCCGTTGGCTGCGGATCAGATCGTTCGATGATCCGCTCAAACGGAAGGACTGCGCCGGGCATGGATTTGCAATAGCCAACACCGCGTTTACCTCTGACTTCAATTTCGAGGATGCGTTCGCCCGTGGCTTCATCGGTCACGATAGCCACGTCTCGAAATTCGAGGTTAAACGCCTCGTCCGGTCGCAGACCCGTATTCGCCATAATAAGCACGAAATCGTGGAGCAGCTTATAGCGCGGTAGCCAGCCTCGCCGTTGAGGGTTCTCAATTCGGTTGCGGGTGGCCGTGTAGAGTTGCTTGTATTCGTCTGGCGAAAACCAGCCGCGATGGCTGATCTTTTTGGACGCCTGATAAGGCGCGGATATGTTTGGCACGTGGTCAATCCATCCGTGCCGATAGGCAGTTTTGAGAACTTGTCGGAGTGTGACCATCTCCTGATGCATCGTGTTTCTGGCGGGCCTCTTGGGCTCGCCAGTGTTTGGGTCGATCCGCGATGTCATCCGATGGACGCGATAATCCTGGACAAGGCCGGGGGTGATCTCTGTCACCCGCTTCTTGCCGAAAAAAGGAAGCAGGTGAACGCGGATGCGCATTTTGTGGCTGTCGACGTATTGAGGGCTTCGCTCACCGTGGGTGATGACCTCGTATTCGGCGATGAATTTCTCGGCGGCTTCCTTGAAAGTTCGACCTTTCGGAAGGCCGCCTCCCCAGCGATTCTTGCCTTTGAGTTCGAGATACCAGTCTTCCGCAAAATCCTTTGCGAGCGCGAGGCTCTCCTGCTTGGTACTGGCTCGATGTTGACCGCCGCCTACGGAGGCGGAGCATTGCCAGTAAGGACTGTTAGGGCGGCGATAGACCTGAACCTTGCCTCCTAATATCTCGTGGCGCTGAGCCATTCTGACCTTCCTCGTAAAATGCGCTATTTGTGCTAGCTTTGTGTTAGCCCATTATGATAAAATCATATCACATTTATTGAAGAAAATCAAGTTTTTAGCTAATCTGAGTGATTACCATAATACAATTTTAAGTCGTGTGCGTCTACCAATTCCGCCAAGGGGCCATGGTGTTAATCAAGACAATACATGTTTTAGCGGATTAGGTTTTAAATCTCAACAAAATAAAACAAAAACCCGCAGCGCCTTCACGGCTGACTGCGGGCATTTTTGTGTGGGGCCTACATTATCGGCCATGTCCTAATGATTCAGGATGCCTTGCGAGATCCGCGGCCCTGTTCTTTAGGTGTATTTCCCGGTTGTTGCTTTTCAGCAGAGTTTGCTGGTTGCTTAGCGGGTGTTTTTTTACGTGTGTTACCTTTCATTTTAAGTCTCCTTGTGTTCGAGGTTAACGTATACACAAACATCCGAAATCAAAAAAAATCCCAAAATTTATTTTTTATATTTTGATGTCCAAAGCTTGAATTTTTGACACTTTGACCCCTTCACAAAACGCTATATATTACTGTTTATGAGTGGTGAAAAAATCATTAGTGACTTTGTAAAGACCTTGCCCGGAAAGCCCGGCGTTTATCGTATGATGAACAAGGACGGTGATGTTTTATATGTCGGCAAAGCGCGAAACCTCAAAAAGCGCGTCACATCATATACGACCATGAAAAAACATCCCGTGCGCCTTCAGCGCATGATCTTTGAAACAACAGCGATGGAATTCATCACCACCCACACCGAGGCTGAGGCTCTGTTGCTGGAGGCTGAGTTGATTAAGAAGCTGAAGCCCCGATACAATATCCTCTTACGTGATGATAAAACCTTTCCTTATATTATGGTGACAACGGACCATGATTATCCGCAATTGACCAAGCATCGGGGCGCCCGGGATAAAAAGTGTTGCTTCTATGGGCCCTTTGCATCGGTGGGGGCTGTGAACCGTACGCTGACGATCCTTCAAAAGGCATTTATGTTGCGCAACTGTTCTAATCACGTTTTTGAAAACCGAACCCGCCCCTGCCTGCAATATCAGATCAAGCGCTGTACGGCTCCTTGCGTCGATTTCGTCAGTAAAACGGAGTATCAAGACCAGGTCAAACAAGCGATGCAGTTCCTGTCCGGCGAAAGCCGCGAAATTCAGGACCGCTTTGCCACCCTGATGGAAGAAGCAAGCGCCGATTTAAACTTTGAAAAGGCCGCCCGTTATCGTGACCGTATTCGCGCCCTCGCCCGTGTACAGGCCGAACAAAACCTGCATGGAAACGAAATCGGCAATGCGGATGTTATTGCGATTGCCAGTGAAGGTGCGACCAGCTGTATCGAAATCTTCTTTTACCGCGGAGGGCAAAGCTATGGTAACCGCGCCTATTTCCCGCGGCATGAAAAAACCGATGCGCCAGAGGAAATCCTAGGTGCATTTGTGGCCCAGTTTTATAGCAACAAACCCGCCCCCCGTGACATCTACCTGAGTCAGGAAATACCTGAGCAGGAATTGATCGGACACGCCCTTAGCACGCAGAATGATGCCGCGGTCAGCATTCATGTTCCGGAACGGGGCCGTAAAAAGCAAATTGTTAAACATGTCCATGACAACGCCAAGCAGGCACTGAAACGTAAAATGGGTTCAACTATGGCCCAATCCAAATTGATGTCGCAAATTGCCGAAGTTTTTGACCTTGCCGCCCCGCCGGAGCGGATTGAAATCTACGACAACTCCCACATTCAGGGGGCACACCCGATCGGGGCTATGGTTGTTGCCACACCTGATGGGTTTGCCAAAAATCACTACCGCAAGTTCAATATTAAAAATGAGGATATCTGGGGTGATGACTTCGCCATGATGAAAGAGGTCTTTTCCCGCCGTTTCGGCCGTGCCATGCAGGAAGACCCTGACCGAACTTCAGGAACATGGCCGGACCTGGTTTTGATTGATGGCGGATTGGGGCAATTAAATGCCGTGCGCGAGGTGATGTCGGAACTTGGACTGGACGACATTCCATTGGTTGCAATTGCCAAAGGTCCGGACAGAAACGCCGGGCGCGAACGCTTCTTTATGCCGGATAAACCACCCTTTACCCTGCCCCATAACGATCCTGCGATGTATTTCCTTCAACGTTTGCGCGATGAATCACACAGATTTGTAATCGGTTCGCACCGCGCGCGGCGCAACAAAGCAACCCTGCGATCCGAAATCAACGAAATCCCCGGCATAGGCCCCGCACGTAAAAAAGCGCTATTAGCGCATTTTGGGTCAATCCGCGGGGTCAAGCGCGCAGGCATCCAGGATCTTATGAAGGTTGAAGGCATATCTGAGAAAACTGCAAAAATTATCTATGATACTTTTCATGAGTAGTGTTAAATTGTTCTGAGACCAGACAGACAGGAACGTGCCATGATTACAAATACCGCGAATATGCTCACACTCTTTCGAATCGCAATTATCCCGGTTCTGATCGTTCTGTTTTTCTTTCCGGGTCCTGTTGCGGCATGGTCAGCTGTCGGATTGTTCGTATTGGCTGCTATAACAGATTTTTTTGATGGCTATTTTGCACGTTCCCTAAATCAAGTCACAGCATTCGGACGTTTTCTAGACCCCATTGCCGACAAGCTGATTGTCACAGTCACCCTCTTTCTTTTGGTCGCGTTTGACCGCTTGGAAGGATTGTGGATATTGCCGGCTGTCATTATTCTGGTGCGTGAAATTTTGATTGCAGGACTGCGCGAATTTTTGGGCCCTTATAATATTAAGGTCAAGGTCAGCCCTCTTGCCAAATGGAAAACAACCGTTCAACTCATCGTCATCTCATTTTTGATTGCAGGCCCATATGGCGATCTGGTGATTCCTTATGCCAATATGATCGGTCACTATGGCTTGATTATCGCCATGATTTTAACCGTCATTACAGGTTGGGATTATTTAAAAGCCGGATTAAATGCCATTCAAAAGATTGATTCTGGTAATGGCGATGCAGTGAAATAACGCACTGTCAAACAGGGCCGTGCTGAACCAGGTTTTCATTCTCGGCCGGCGTGTGGTGGCGCATCCGCGCCTCGGTTACGATTAGATAAATCCCCAACCCTGCCAGAAGAATAGCGCCGACGATCACTTCCTGATTTGGAATTTCGCGAAAGATTGCATATCCCAATAACGCGCCCCAGACGATTTGCGTGTAATGCAGCGGCGCAACAACGGCTGCAGAGGTTGCACGCTGAAATCCCATGCTAAAGAAAACACCGCCAAAGGCAGCAGCCGCACCGCAGATCAGGAACAAAATCATATCAAGTGTGCTTGCCGGAACTACAAACCCAAACCAGGCCATTAGCGGCAAGGCAATAATCGCCGTCACAGCAGGGCCATTCATGCTGATCAAAAGCGGGTTTTCTTCGCGCAGCTTGCTACGGACTAAAAGTGTGGCAAGCGAGAAGAAGACAACACCTGTTATGGCTGACAATGCGCCAATATTAAAAAGCTCACCATCGGGGCGGCAAATGTAGAGGATGACCAAAAATCCGGCGGAAATCGTTGTGATCTGGCGCTTTTTCAATTTGTCCTTTAAAAACAGCCAGGCTGTCAGGCTAACTACCATCGGTGCTGTAAAGACAATCACGTAAAAGTCTGTAATTTGCAGTTTAATCAGGGCAAATATATTGCAACCAATCATCAGCGCCATCAAAACCCCACGCAGGAAATGCCATTTGGTTTCTTGCGTTTTAAAACCTCTTAGCTTGCCTAATGCGCCTGCATATACAAAAAGAACCAGACACACAAAAAACGATGTCCAGAACAAGGTTTGCGGTATGGAGTAGGTTTGCGCCAAAAGCTTGATAATTGCATCATTTAATGAGAACAATCCAAAGCCGAGAGTTACCAGCAAAACCGCTTTAAAATTTTCAAGTCTATCCGCCATGAGAAATCATTTTCTTATTCTTGTTGTAATCGTACCAGAACAGGCACAGACCGGTGAACACCAGTGCTATTGATCCTGTTATAGTACGGGAAGACGGCACTTCTGAAAAGACCAAAAACCCGATCCCCGCCCCATAAATCATCTGAACATACCCAACCGGCGCAAGGATGGCCGCATGTGAAACAATATGGTAGGCCCGCGCCAGGAATACAGCTCCGTAAAAGACCAAAATACCCGTCAGCGCAAGGTAGGGCATAAAGGGAAGCAGTTCCATTCGCATGTTTGGCAGGGTAAATGCACCCAATGCCAATACGATCATTAGCGAGTTAAACCCACCCAATAGGGCTGTCGGCTCGCCAGCTAAATAACGCCGGACGTAAATAATGGTAAAGCCAAACCCCGCTGCAAGAAACAGCACAGCTGCCGTTCCGATATGAAAACTAAGCCCCCCTTCCGGAAAAACCGTCCAGGCGATTACACCAAAGCCCAATAAGACATAGAAAAACCGTCGCAGGTCAAAACGCTCTTTGTTTATAAGCATTGAAAACAGGACAACCCACATCGGCGCTGTAAAGATTAAAAGATAGAATTCAGCAAGTGTGGTATGCGCGAGGCCAAAAATCACCAGCCATATAAAGAAGGAATTAAAGCCGCCTTTTATGATGTGATACTTAAGCTTTTCAGTCTTAACCGCTTCAAACCCTTTGCAAAAGATTACATAGCCCAACATAACCAGAGCCGTGAAAAATGAGTCCCAGAACATAATCTCAAACGTGCCCAAAAACTGGGCGTTATATTTCACAAGAGCATCCGCGCATGAAAACATCAAATATGACAAAAGAACGATTAGAACCGCTTTAAAATCTGCGCTGTGGTCTGGCGTCATTTTTGCCAACCTTTACAATTCTTTACTGGAAGGACTTGCCTTATTCTACACGCTCGGATACGGCATCGGCCAGATCTACGGGCTTATCTGACATTTCTATCAACCCCAATAGCTTCTTTTCCATGCGAATAGCATCATCTTTGCTGTCCGCATGAATAATCGCCAAAGGCTTGCCGCCCTGGTCCAATTTATCGCCCAGTTGGGCAACCGCTGACAACCCTACGGAATGGTCAATGTTATCACTCGGCTTGCGGCGCCCGCCGCCCAGTTCAACAATCCCAATACCTACACCGCGCGCATCCACAAAAGACAGATAGCCGGATTTCGGCGCGTAAACTTCGTGCTTAACATTTGCCGATGCCAGATAAGACATTGGTTTTTCAACAAAATCAGATGGTCCGGACAAGGTTGAAACCATGCGCTGGAAATGTTCTGCGGCACGTCCGCTGTCCAATGCATCGGCAATTTTATCTCTTGCCTCCTTCTCATCACTGGCCAGCTTACCTATCAATAACAGCTCCGCACATAATGATACGGTCACCTCATAAAGACGTGGGTCAATATTCTCACCACGCAAGAATTCTACAGCCTCCAAAACCTCAACGGCGTTGCCAGCTGTCGTGCCCAGTACCTGATTCATATCTGTTAAAAGCGCAACCGTAGGCATGCCTGCTCCATTCCCAACACTAACAATGCTATCGGCCAATGCATTGGCATCATCGTAATCACGCATGAACGCGCCCGTGCCGAATTTCACATCCATTACCAGCCCATCCAAACCCGCAGCCAGTTTTTTGGCAAGAATGGATGCTGTGATCAGATCAATCGATTCAACGGTTGCCGTCACATCGCGGATGGCATACATGATACGATCAGCAGGCGCCAGATCCTTCGTTGCGCCGATAATGGCACAACCTGCCTCTTTTACCGTTTTTCTAAACAGGTCCAGACCCGGTTGTGAAATGTAACCGGGAATAGCATCCATTTTATCCAGTGTTCCGCCTGTGTGTCCTAGTCCACGGCCCGATAGCATCGGGTTAAACCCACCGCACGCCGCAATAATCGGTGCCAGCATTAAACTGACTTTATCCCCTACCCCACCTGTCGAATGTTTATCCAAAACAGGCCCCGGCAGGTTCAGGCTGTCCCATTCCAAAACCGTTCCTGACTGCGACATCGCTGATGTCAGGGCTGTACGTTCTTCCATGTTCATCTTGTTCAGCAGGGTGGCCATGCAAAACGCCGCCACCTGTCCTTCACTCACGTCACCGGATGGGATCGCCTTCACAAAATCCATGATTTCATTTTCATCAAGTGTCTGGCCATCACGCTTTTTTCTGATGAATTCTTGAGGGAGCATTTCTAATCCTTTTTCGTTTGCAAAGCACCTGAAGTTCTTTATCTTAGAACAACAGAGTGATTAATTGTAGAGCATAAAAGAAAGTTTACCATTGAAAAAACTGACCCCCCGCTATGTCAGCTATGCCCTGAAGCGATTTTTCCAGTTGGAAGCCGCAGGCGGCCTCTTGCTTGTTTTATTTACGATCTTGGCGCTGTTTTTTGCAAATACGCATCTGGCAGACTTTTATGATGATTTTCTTTATACCGAATTCAGCGTTCTTTATGGATCGTTCGGTATCGCAAAGCCGCTTTTGTATTGGATTAATGACGGCTTGATGGCTGTCTTCTTTTTCCTTGTCGGTTTGGAAGTTAAACGTGAATTTATGCGGGGCGAGCTTTCAACTCGCGCAACGGCACTCTTGCCGGCACTGGCAGCAGTGGGTGGTATGGCGGTTCCCGCCTTGCTTTATTATTCTGTGACGCATCATGACGAGGTTTTGGTTCATGGTTGGGCCATTCCGGCAGCAACAGATATCGCCTTTGCGCTTGGCATTCTCGCCCTTCTCGGCAGCCGCGCACCAATGGCTTTAAAAATTCTTCTAACCGCCATTGCTGTTATGGACGATATTGGCGCTGTTGTGATCATTGCCCTATTCTATACCAGCAAGCTTTCGATCTCGATGTTATTCATTGCGGGTATTTGTACGGTTATCCTGTTTATTTTGAACCGCAGTGGCGTGACGAAGGCACCCCCATATATCCTAATCGGTATCATTTTATGGGCAGCTGTTTTGAAATCCGGAATCCACGCAACGCTGGCAGGCGTTATAACAGCCATGTTTATTCCACAAACCCGGCCCTCCAGCGATGGATACTCCTTAGGCGAAGAACTGGAACATGCGCTGCACCCTTGGGTCGCGTTTATGATTTTGCCGATCTATGCCTTTGCAAATGCGGGTGT
>CAXGXG010000048.1:0-8679 GCA_964013525.1 uncultured Alphaproteobacteria bacterium
GGGCCTGTTCGCTGATCAGGCGTGTACCCTGCCAATCGATATCAAACAAGACATCGGTGCCTTTTTGCAACGCTTCTTCTACCGGTTGGCGGGGTGTTCCGTAATTGTGATCGAAAACTTTGGCATGTTCCAAAAACTCTCCCTCTTCACGCATGGCTTCGAATTTTTGATCATCAACAAAATGGTAGTGAACCCCGTTGACTTCATTCGGGCGCATTTTGCGGGTGGTGGCAGAAATGGAAACGCGGATATTGTCATCCTGTGCCATTAACATGCGGGAAATGGTTGTTTTACCGGCACCGGATGGCGAAGACAGGACAAACATCAGGCCCCTGCGGGTCAATTGTGTGGGAAAGCTGAGTTTCAAGATGCACCTGCCGAGTCTCGGTTCAAAATCGGTTTTTTCATTTATAAACACAGATGCTTTGAACGTCCAGAGGGCAAATCACAAAAATAATATTATGCAAAATATGGTTGACATAATTCGTGAATCACAGTAATGTCTCTATTAACGATTGGTTAAGAATTAAATAAGCAGGAGATATAATATGTCGACACCTAAAAAAGGTTTTCTATCAAAAGCAATGAACGCTGTTACCAAGAACCCAGTTGCATCCGTCGGTGGCGGTGTTGCATTGTGGATGGTCGGCATTCCATACATCCCAGGCGTTGCTGAAGCCGTCATCGGTGCTGCCGCTGCAGGACTGGGCGCACAAAAATTAAAAGATGACAAGCCCGAAGATAACGATCCAAACCGCATGAAGGTTGACAAAAGTTACCGCAAGCCGAAATAAGACCAAAAATCAGGCTTTTTGCAAAAGAAGGTGGTACAATCCGCCTTCTTTTTTTTTGTCGTGAATTTTAAAGCGTGGCTTTTCGGCATTAAACAGTTCCAGTTCGCACAAGGTTTCATCATTAACATGTTCAACCCGTAAATAGGCACCGCTGGGCAATTTGGACAGATGTTTCTGAACCTTTAAAACCGGCAACGGACAAATCAGGTATTTAACAGTGATAACCTCAGTCATATCAACCACCCCTGTTCATTTAATATGCGGGTGATTTCCGTTGCGCGGGTGGATTTCATATCGGCCTGAAAAACAATTACGGATTGTCCATGCGGGCATTCTTGTTCCTGTACATCCTGACTGTCATCGTAAAGGCACAGGGTTTTACAATCGCAAAACGCCGCAAGATAGGATGCGGCACATTCGTAGCCGATCCAGAAATCAGCCTGACGTGACAGGGCGGCCATTTCAAACAGGTCCAGCTGCCCACACAGGTTCAATGCCTCAGGACACAGGTTCTCAACCTTACGGGCCTCGTCTTGATAGCGATGCGACCCGACCAGCACAGGCCGTATTTTCGGCGCAGCCAGGGCGCGGCACAATGCCGTCAGGCGTGCCAGGGGCAGGGCCGGCCGGTCAGGATTGAATTGATCCATATTGATGACAAAAAAGCGGGCGGGCAATTGGTAAAACCCCAGGTCATAATCTGCCCAATGGTTGGTAACGTCCAAATCCTTGGGCGGCGTATGCGTTTGGCGATGTTTGAAAAAACCTTCGTTGGACAGGTTATAAACCCGATCAAACCTAAAATCGCGAAAGCGGTTTTTCAGTAAAAAGCATGATAAAATTTGCCATTTGGATGGAATGTCAACGGCCCAAACCTGGTTGAAATAACCGGTGCGCCCTGCCAGATCCGCAGACTCGCGTGTTGTAATACAGGTGATTTCGTCAGATTTATGCTGTGTATGTATGCGGGCCATATCCTCAAGCTTGCGTGCAAATCGCAATATGGATCCGGTGCAAACAACACCAATTTTCATGATCGGCCTGCACCACTGTTTTGGCGTGGGGCATGCGGCTCGTATTCCATTTCGACAGGGCTTTGGGCCTGTGACGGGTTTTGCATATGGGGACGGCCGGCCAACAATTCGGCATAAACGTCAAGGGTTTTGCTGCACATCTGCTCAACGGTGAAATGTTGGGCAACATGTGACATCCCGCGTGTTGCCAGAACAGCGCGTTGTTTGATGTCAAGGTTTAGCGCCTCATGCAATGCATCGGTCAAGGCTTTTGCACTGTTTGGTTCGACCAACCAGCCTGTTTCATGACGAACAATAGTTTCGCGGGTTCCGCCATGATCGCTGGCGATCACCGGGCGGCCCATGGCCTGCGCCTCAATCGGAACGCGCCCGAATCCTTCGGGCACCAGTGAGGGCGCAACAACAGCTGTGGCCAACATATAGGCGGCGGGCATATCCTGACAACGGTCAACAATCCTGATTTGTTCGGCCAGCCCCTTTTCTTCAATATGATTGACAAGTTCCTGACTGTAACCGGAATTCTTCTCAGATGCGCCCAGCATCACACAAAAGATATCTTTATTGCCAAGGGCAGCCAGCGCATCGACCAGAACCATGTGCCCTTTTAATCGCGTCAGACGTGAAGGCATAAAAACAATTGGCGCCCCTTCAGGAATACGCCATTCACGCGACAGGCGAACCAGACGGTCGGGTGTGACGGAATTCGGGTGGAATTTTTCAACCGCAATCCCGCGATGAATGACGCGAATTTTTGTCGGATCCGTATCATATTCATCTTCCAGATAATCGGCCAGGAAATGGGACACGGCAATTACACGCTCCCCCTTGGTCAGGGAGCTGTTGTAAATACGCTTGAACGAATTCTGAACCTTGTGGGCCGCGTGAAGGCTGGTCACAAAACGCACGCCTGCTTTTTCAGCGGCGCGCTTGGCGCTCCAGGCTGGCGCACGGCTGCAAGCGTGAACCACATCCACATCGTGTTCACGGATGACACTGATCAGACGTTTGACATTGCGCATCATCACAATCGGGTTTTTGCTGTGAACGGGCAGTTCAATGTGAAGGCCGCCGTGGCGTTGGATTTCATGAACTCGGCTGCCACCATTTGACACGACGATCGACTTGCCGCCGGCTTTAACAATTGCGGCATTGATATCAATGACGCCCTGTTCAACACCGCCTGCATTGAGTGCAGGTAAAATCTGTAGAATCGTGGGTGAATGGGCCTGTCCGACATGACGGCTGAATGTCATAGATCCGGTTTCATTCATTCTAAGCATCGATATTTCCCCTGAAAAACTTTATCCTTTTTCTTTTTAGCGCGAAACGTGCGGTTTGACAAAGAAGAAAATCCCAATGACACTTGACTTCAAACCCTGATGAGGCAAGATAGAACAAGGCTTAAAACCAAATCAAAACAACAACGGTTCCAAGATTATGACGACGGCGCAGCAAAAAACATCAGAGATCAACATCACTCTTCCCGATGGAAGTGTGCGAACATATGATGCGCCCGTCACCGGCTTGCAAATTGCGGAGAGCATCGGATCGGGCCTCGCCAAGGCGGCCGTGGCCATTAAACGTGATGGGGACCTCTGGGATTTGGGACGTGAAATCGGCCATGATTCCAAGGTTGAAATTGTGACACGTGACAGCGATGAAGCGTTAGAGCTGATCCGCCATGATGCCGCCCATATCATGGCTGAGGCGGTTCAGGAACTTTATCCCGGTACGCAGGTGACCATTGGTCCCGCAATTGAACACGGGTTTTATTATGATTTTGCACGGGAACAGCCGTTTTCAACAGATGATCTGGAAGCCATTGAAAAGAAAATGCGCCAGATTGTCGAGCGCGACGAAAAATTCACGCGCGAGGTCTGGGACCGGGATGAGGCGATTGCCCATTTTAAAGGCATGGGTGAAGTTTATAAGGCCGAAATTATCGAAGGCCTACCCGAGGGGGAAGAGGTCAGTATTTACAAACAGGGCAAATGGTATGACCTTTGCCGTGGACCGCACCTTCCATCAACCAAGAAAATCGGAACCTCTTTTAAACTGATGAAAGTGGCCGGTGCCTATTGGCGCGGGGATTCCAATAATGAAATGCTACACCGCATTTATGGTACGGCATGGCGCAATGATAAGGAATTAAAAGGCTACCTCCATATGTTGGAGGAGGCGGAAAAACGCGATCACCGCAAACTGGGCCGCGAAATGGATCTGTTCCACATGCAGGAAGAGGCGCAGGGCTCGGTTTTCTGGCATGACCGCGGCTATACGATCTGGCGCATGCTTGAACGCTACATTCGTGCCAAGCTGGAAACGAATGGCTATCAGGAGGTCAAAACACCACAGCTGATGGATGCCCGCCAATGGGAGAAATCAGGTCACTGGGGTAAATACCGCGAAAACATGTTTGTGGTCCCGGACGAGGTCCCGAATACAGAGGATGAAGGTCCTGTCCTGTCCGGCGATGCAGATATGATGGCCCTGAAACCGATGAACTGTCCTGCGCATGTTTTGATCTTTAAACAAGGAATCAAAAGCTACCGTGATCTGCCGATCCGTATGGCGGAATTCGGATGCTGTCACCGTAACGAACCGCATGGGGCTCTGCATGGGATTATGCGCGTACGTCAGTTTACCCAGGATGATGCGCATATCTTTTGCCGTGAAGACCAGTTGATCGAAGAAATCGGTGCCTTTTGTGACCTGTTGGATGAGGTGTACAAGGATCTCGGCTTTGAAAACTATGCGATTAAACTGGCTCTTCGTCCGGAACAGCGCTATGGCTCAGATGAAATGTGGGACAAGGCGGAACAGACCCTTCGCGATGCGGTGAAATCCGTTGGTCGTGATACGCAAGATTACGAATGGGAAGAATTGGAAGGGGAAGGTGCTTTTTATGCGCCCAAACTTGAATTCCACTTGCGCGATGCCATCGGCCGCACATGGCAGGTCGGAACCATTCAGGCGGATACGGTTTTACCGGAGCGGCTGGATGCAAATTTTGTGGCCGAAGATGGCACAAAACAGCGCCCTGTGATGCTGCACCGCGCAATTTTGGGAACATTTGAACGTTTTATCGGCATTTTGATTGAACACCATGCTGGTAAGTTGCCTTTGTGGTTGGCGCCTGTTCAGGCGGTCGTGACGACCATCACCAGTGAGGCTGACGAATATGCCAAGGATGTTCATAAACGACTGAAGGATTTGGGCATTCGTGCAGAGATTGATCTGCGTAATGAAAAGATCAATAAAAAGATCCGTGACCATTCTTTGGAGAAGTCGCAAGTGATCTTGGTTGTTGGTGGTCGCGAAGCTTCGGAACAAACAGTCGCCCTCCGGCGTATGGATGGTAAGAACCAAGAGATCCTGTCTTTGGATGAGGCGGTTTCACGTATTCATAAAGAATGCAAATCACCGCTGGACAAATAACAGACAGATTCATATGGTTTAACAACGCATTTACGAAAATGTGTTATAAAGATTAAACGTGATAACAGAAAATAAGGAGATACCCCCATAGCACGTCCACCATTTAAACGCGGCCGCGGCCCAAACAAAGATGAAGGCCCCCGCACAAACGAAGATATTCGCGCAGATAAAATCCGTGTCATTGACGAAAACGGCGAAATGCGCGGCGTTATGTCTGTCAACGAAGGGCTGGAAATTGCCCGTCAATCCGGCCTGGACCTGTTGGAGGTTTCTCCAAATGCCACCCCGCCTGTCTGTAAAGTCATCGACTACGGTAAATACCGTTATGAACAGCAGAAAAAAGCGGCAGCCGCACGCAAGAACCAAAAAACCGTTGATATCAAAGAAATCAAAATGCGTCCGATGATCGATACTCACGATTATGAGACAAAAATGAAAGCGGCCAATAAATTCATCGATAATGGTGATAAGGTCAAATTTACCATGCGCTATCGTGGCCGTGAAATGGCCCACCAGGAACTGGGCATGGAAGTTTTGATGCGCGCCAAGGAAGAATTGGCGGAAAAAACCAAGGTTGAGCTGGCACCGAAAATGGAAGGCCGCCAAATGACAATGGTGATCGCGCCTGACACGGACTGATCTTGAGCATCAGAAACAAAAGAATGAAAAGGCCGGGCAAAATGTCCGGCTTTTTATTGCGGAAAATGGGGTTAAGTGTGATACCGTCTGATTTTACGCCCACACAAAAAAGGATTTGTTATGATAGAACTGTATTTCTGGAACACCCCAAATGGATATAAACCGTTGATTATGTTGGAGGAGCTGGGCTGTGCATATGATATTAAACTGATTGATATCACAAAAGATGAACAGTTTGATGACGCTTTTCTAAAGATTTCACCGAATAACAAAATTCCGGCGATCGTGGATACCAAGCCACAAAATGTGGATCAGCCGATTTCCGTTTTTGAATCGGGCGCGGTTCTCATCTATTTGGCGGAGAAATATAAAAAATTCTTCCCACAGCGCAAAGATATCAAGTTCGATATTTTGCAATGGGTATTTTGGCAAGTTGGATCCTTGGGCCCGATGAAGGGGCAGGCGCACCATTATTGGCGCTTTGCTGAAAACGATCATCCCTATTCAAAAAAGCGTTACCGGGATGAAACCGTTCATTTGCTTGGTGTTTTGGAAAAACAGCTGGAAAATGGGAAATATGTATGCGGGGATACCTATACGATTGCAGATATGATGATCTATCCATGGATTACAGGTTTGGAAGCATTGGAAATTTCTTTGGATGATTTTGCCCGTGTTAAAAAATGGCAATCCCGCCTGTCAGAGCGTCCGGCCATTCAGCGTGCCTATAAAATTGGTGAAGAGGCCGTAAGCAGCTAAAGATTTTAAATATACAAATACAAAAAAGCCGGCGATCTGCCGGCTTTTTTAATGAAAATTATTCCATCTGTAAAATCAGATTAAACGTTATCGTTTAACCATTTTTGTAGATCGGGCTTGGCCATCGCGCCAACATTTTGCGCGACAATTTCACCGTTTTTGAAAACGATCAATGTCGGGATAGAGCGCACGCCGTATTTTGTTGGGGCCTGTGGGCTTTCCTCAATGTTCAGCTTTGCGATTTTAACTTTGCCTGCCATTTCACCGGAAAGGTCTTCTAAAATAGGTGCAATCGCTTTACATGGCGGGCACCATTCTGCCCAAAAATCAACCAGAACCGGTGTATCGGACCCCAGAACTTCATTTTCAAAATTTTCGTCTGTCACTGCAACGGTTGCCATAGTTTCATCCTTTCGGTCTTCGTCTTAATTTTTTTAAATCGTGTCTGTTGTTTATAAGGATAAAGCAGTGATCATGTAAATCAACTGCAAATCAGGCTTTCCTGTAGTTTTTTAAATCAGCGTCCGGCAACGGCATCAGGTTGGGGCCGTCTGTCCACAACAGGTAGCATTTAATTTTTTTCTCAGGATAAATCCGCTCCAGCACAATTTGATAGGCAGCCATTTGACGCCAATAAATGGCAGGAACATCCTGTACGCGTACAGGCGGCGGGCGGTTGGTTTTATAATCCACAATCATAACGCGATCATCTTCAACAGTCATGCGGTCAATCTGGGCGGAAACGGCGTAATTGTCCTGATCTTTTAACCCTTTGACCAACCCAACAACCGGAACCTCGGCACGCGATTGCGGCGAAAAGAGGGGGGCAAATTCCGGGTTTTCCAGGATATCGAAAATCTCACTCAGGATGCTAGTCTGAAACGCAGGGCTGAGGTCGAGAGCCGGCCGTGCAAGGAACGTTTCGGCTGCGCGCCGTCTGTTTTCAGGCGAAAGTTCGGGTAAATATTCCAACAATTGGTGGGTGATGTTCCCACGTTTGAACTTGCTTTCGTCGGCGGCATCCAGCGGTGAACGGATCGCAGGCTCCATTTCTGACGGGCGTGACGGTGCCAATGGCCGGGGTGGATTAGGCTCGGCAGGGGGCGGTTTTTGCATCCAATCCGGTACGGGTGCGGGTGGGATCCTCGCCGTTCCACTCTCACCCTCTTTCTCGCTACGTGGGGCTGCGGTTTGCGGGTTTTGATAAACATAGGTCTGCCCGAAGTCGTCCAGCGGTTCTTCTGTCATGCCAGGCATGGTTTTAACCATATGGCGACACAGGCTGTACCAGGATTGATCGGAAACACTGCGGCCTTTTTCCGCCCCGCAGATGTACAAACGGTCTTCGGCGCGGGTCAGGGCAACATACAGCAATCGGCGGTATTCTTCAATTTGCGCTGTTTTTAAAACCTCGATTTGACTGTTCATCTTCGTGTTGCGGTCCTCGGTACGGGCGGCCCATAACGGCACATCAAGGCCGGAGGTCTCGGGCCAAACCATACGGAATTTATTCATTGGCAACGATGTTGTATCCGGCAGGAAAACGATCGGCGCTTGCAAGCCTTTGGATGCATGCACCGTCATCAACCGTACCTGATTGAGACCTGAAGAATCCTGCTCGCGCTTCACCTCGGCCTCACCAGCGGCAAACCAAGATAAAAACGCCTGCATCTGCGGGGTGTGGGATTGTTCGTAATCCATCGCAGCATTCAGCATCTCATCCAGAGCATCATCAATCTCGGCCCCCAAGCGGTGGTAAAGGGCGCGGCGGCCGCTGACGGGGTCTGCCGGGCAGGCCTGCACCAGCAAAGACTGTAAAAAATCAAAGGGACGCATAATGCGGGATTTGTAAACAAGGTCGCGAATATAGCCATAAACATTTGGGTCAGATGCACGTAGCACATCCCACAGGGTGCCGGGCCGTGCATAAGCCAAGTCATATAGCCTGGCTTCGTCATAGCCGATGAAAGGGGATTTTAGTATGGTCGCCAAACTCAGATCATCCTGCGGCATCA
>CAXGXG010000049.1:0-8673 GCA_964013525.1 uncultured Alphaproteobacteria bacterium
CCCGTTTCGGTTATTCGTCAAACGATGGTCTGGATCTGGTCATCGTAGCCCCCAAGAGTGAACACAACGCCCTGTCCATGGCCAACTTGCAGGTCTCTAACCTGTGTATGCTGGATTTGCCAGAGGCATTGAATGTTTTGGGCGGCCAGTATGAGGGCGAGACGGTCAAAACCTATTCTGACGCCCTTCATGCCCTGTGGGCGGCCAAATCGCAAAATCTGGTTATGCCGATGCGCATACCCGAACTGCAAAAGGTTTCAACCCCGCGTAAAATTGCCCAAATGGGTATTCTGGTCACGGTTCTGGCTGTACTGGGGTTGTTGTACCTGAATTATTCCAGTTATCAGGAATATAATGACCGTCAGGACATGATTGAGTTTAAAACCACGCAGCGTAATGCCCTACAGCGCGAATACGAAGAAGAAAGCAGTCGCTTTGACGAACTGCCGATTCCACCGCAAACCGTAGCCAATACGATTGCGATCAAAAATATGCTGCAGAATAACTCTATTGATATGACACCGATTTTAGAGCTGTTGCACAGCAATGTGAATTCAAACTTTATCGTTGAAACCCTGCGTGTTGAACATGATCCGGACGAAGACGTATCATTGGCGACAATCGGTCAGGCGGAGCAAGCCTCTAACCCCAACCCGTACGCCGCAGCTGTAACCCAGATGTTCAATCCGGATGGCACACCCGTGGTTGAGCCGGAAACCGGTACCCTGCGCGTTTACTTTACGGTGCGCCCGATCCAACCGAATGTTCCGCTGGAGGAGCTGGTCAACCTGAGCGAAGGTTTGCTTGAAACCCTGCGCCTGACATTGCCGGATCATACTATTGATATTGAACGCCAGTTCGCAGGTGTCAGCCGGACAGGAAGCTTTTCCGTTTCTGCCAGCGATGAAGATGATGCGGAAAATGCAGACAACGCTGCCGCCAGCGCAGAAAGCCTGACCGCAGACTTTGTGATTGAGGGGCCGCCACTATGATTAAGCTTCTCGGAATTAAACGATTGATGACGTTGCTGATGGTGATTGCTGTCGCCGCGGTTTTGGCCGCTATTCAGTTTTTGTGGATTGCACCGGCCAGTATGGATGCCAACAATCAGGTTAATGGCCTGAATGGTGAAATCGGTACCCTGCAAAATAATATTGCGACCGTCAAAGAACAGATTCAAGAAACACGTGAAAATATTCCCTATTATGACCGCTTGAAAACGGTCGAATTTTTCAGTGTGCAGGACCGTTTTGCAGCCCAGCGTGTCATCAGCGGCATCCAACAGGAAAGCGGGATTGCATCCGCCGAATTTACAATCGGACAGCTGGTTGATGTGAACGAGCCGATGGCAACGGAAATTGAATACCGCCTGGCCGTCAGCCCCATTCAGATCGAATCCATTCAGGCCTATACGGACCTTGATTTCTACAACCTGATTTACCTGATGAACAACAGCTTTCCCGGACATATTCGCATTAAAAACCTGGAGCTGCGCCGCAGTGCCAATGTGGATACGTCCCCCGTCGGGACTGCGCCGCCCACACCAAATACGGACGGGCCGCCACGCAAACCGACATTCGTCACGGGTGATATTGAAATGCAATGGCTGACCATGATTGAAGACCCGCAGGATGCGCCCGATGCGCTGGAAGGGGGAATTCAATGACCCGGACTTTCCTGACATTTGTTCTTTTCGCAATGGCCTTTGCAATTCCGCAGGCGATGGCCCAGACATCCGATCCCGCAACGGGTGCGGAGAATACGGTTGTTATCGATCAGCAGGGAACGGATGCGGCCACGCCCGCGGCGGATGCACAGCCCGAGCCGCCGTATCGTATGCGCTCGCCCTATCAACCGTTTGATCAATCATTGATGTTTACCGAGACCGAGCTTTTAAAAATTCGCGCTCTTTTGGCAGGTATTGATAATGAATCTATCCAACAGGCTGAAGAAGACCCGGAGGCCAACCCGGTCGAACAAACACCTGCCCCATCGGGACCGCGCCGTATTCAATTATCCGGGATTGCCTATTCCAGTCCGGAGCGCTGGATGATCTGGCTGAACGGTCAGCGTGTGACACCGAACCAATCGTTGCCGGAAATTGTCGAGCTTCAGGTTTACCGCAATTATATTGACCTGAAATGGTTTGACCGTTACCTGCGCAAGATTATAAAAATCCGCATGCGCCCCAACCAAATTTACGACATCGCCAATGGTGTCATGCTGCCGGGTTAAACCCGCCACAAAAAACCAAGGTTTAAATAAAGATGACAACTCAGGCCAACAAAACCAAACAGACGAAGAAGACCAAAACCGCAAACGATGGGGGAACACCCCTGTTGTCTGCAAAGGATTTGACTGTTTTGTATGATGAGAAACAGGCCCTGTCCAAGTTTTCACTGGAATTGAAAACGGGCGAGGTTTTCGGCCTGATCGGCCTGAACGGCGCGGGCAAGACCACATTTATCAAGGTTTTGTTGGGTCTGTTGCAACCGGATGAAGGCAAAATCGCATTGATGGGCAAGCCTGTTACCCATCCGGACGTCAAACCGGAAATCGTCAGCCTTCCTGAAAAATTCGAACCGCCGCATTTTTTAAGCGGCCGTGAATTCATTCACTTTGCCTTGGGTCTTTATGGTCAAACGCCTGATGATGAACGGATTGAGAAGATGGCCGGGCATCTCGCTTTGGAGCCGTCTGCCCTTGACCGTGCAGCGCGTTATTATTCCAAGGGGATGAAACAAAAAATCGGTTTGATGTCATGTTTTATGACCGATTGTCCGGTGATTGTTCTGGATGAACCGATGAGCGGCCTGGACCCGTTGGCCCGGGCGCGTGTGAAGCAACAGATTGCCTACGCACGTACAGCCGGGCGTACGGTATTTTTCAGCTCTCACGTTTTGTCAGACATTGATGAAATCTGTGACCGGATCGCCATCGTCGATGAGGGGCTTTTAAAATTTGAAGGAACCTCTAAACTGTTAAAGAACAAGGCGGGCGAGCCGATTTTGGAAAACGCGTTTTTGAAAACCATTGATAAATATGAACCTGCGGCCACGCTTTCGGCCTAATCGACGTTCCGGGCCATCAGGCATCAGAACAATAAAAAGGACTGCAAATGAGCATAGAAAAAGATCCACCGATGATAGGCGCCAACCCCCAGGGCGGTGACGATGATTGGGACAATGTGGTGTTTGATGACACCGAGGCCCCGTCTGATGCCGCCTTCAGTGGCGGAACGTTTAAACGCCGCCCTTCCAAAATGGTGAAATACGGCGGTGCAGCCGTTGTGGCCCTGTTGGTAGCGGGGGGTGCGTTCTTTTATATGAACATGGATTCTGCAAACAATGTTCAAACGCCTGAGATGATGGCCCAACAGATGAGCGAGACAAGCCCTATGCCGACACCGGACGGGACAGATCCGATGTTTCCGCCTGAAAACAATATGGGCACACCCGATGTGATGAATAGCGGGAATATAGAAACCGTCGAAAATATCGATGTCGATACGCTGGTCACCAGTCCCGATGACGATATCATTGCGGCCTTTGAACCGGCGCCGGCCGAAGACGGCATGACGCCGCCCCCGTTCCCAGATGATATGTCGCAAGACCCATTTGCTGATTTGGACAGTAACGGCATGGACACCATGCCTGATCCGAATACGGATATGTCCGATATGCCTGCTGATGTGATGGCGGATGGCGGTATTCAAACCACAGGTGACGCCAACGGGATTGAGGATATGGGTGCCGGTGATGGCGACGGTATGACAGATACCACCTTTGCAGGCGATCTGGCCCAGCCTGCGACCACAGGTGAAAACCTGAACACTGGCGATATGCCAGAGCTGACAACAGCCGATGGCACCGAAATCACGGGCCTGACCCAAGAGGAACTGGACGCACAATTGGAACAACAATTGATCGACAGTTTGATGGATTCCACGGCCCCGCCGGCTCCGCCGGTTGACCCAGATGCAGCAGCGGAGGGTACAGACGACGGAACGGGCACCGCTGTCCCGACAGCACCAGGTGCCGATACCACAACAGCTGCCAGCGGGCAGTTTCAAGCCCAGGGCCTGTCGCGCGAAGAATATTTGCGCCGAATTGAGGCGCAAGCCCTGGTCAGCCCGACCCCTGAACGGTTTTATGTCGTCCGTCAGGAAAGCGCGCCGGTTGAACAAAACCGTATGCTGATGAATGCCAAACGTGCCCTGCGCGAAGGGCGCTACAGCAAAGCGCTTAACCTGTTTGATGAACTGTATGAAAGTTATCCCAATGATATGGCCGTGATACTGGGCCGTGGCGTTGCTTATCAACAGTTGGGCCGATATAACGAGGCGCTAAGCGTTTATGAAGTGGCTTTGCGCGAAAATCCTGAAAATCTGGAGGCTCTGACGAATATGCTTGGAATTCTTGCCATGCAGGATCCGGCTTATTCCGTTGACAAGCTGGAACGTCTGAATGCACGCTATCCCGGTAATACGGGTATCAAGGTGCAGTTGGCATTGGGTTATGGTGATATGGGACGTTTGAACGAGGCGGTAAACTTGCTGATGACAGCCCATAATATGGAGCCATCAAACCCGACCATTGCCTATAACATGGCCGTCATGTATGACCGCGGTGGCGATACGGTGAACGCGGCGGGCTGGTACAGACGCGCCCTGACATTGGAAGACCGTGGCGGTATGCGCGGTACCATTCCTGTCCAGGCGATTCAAAACCGTCTCAGCTCAATCCGCTAACCTTCGTATGACACGTACATCTGCTGTCATACTATCGGGCCAATCGGGTTCTTTACCCCATAATGACAGGGGTGGGTAATGTACGCGTACGATTTGATTTTTATTCTTGATCTTGTAACGTGTGTTTTGGCCGGCCTTGTCTTGGGCAGTTTTTCAACGGTTTTGATCCACCGCATGCCGCGCCATGAATCCATATTGGGGCGCAAGCCTTCTACGTGTCCTGAATGCAAAACCCAGTTAAAATGGCGTTCCATGTGGCCGGTGTTTTCATGGGTTTTTCAAAAGGGACGTTGCCTGAATTGTGAGGCCCCGATCAGCCGTACGTATCCTTTGGCGGAGGGGATGTGCCTGATCCTTTCTTTATGTTTTTATGCCGCCTATGGTCACAATTTAATTACAGTGGCGATGATCCTGACCACACCTGTCTTAACAGCCATGTTGTTTATTGACTTAAAACATATGATCATCCCCGACCGGCTGAACCTGTCCTTGGGCTTTTTAAGTTTGGCGGCGTTGGGGGCCTATGCCTGGAATCAGCCGCTTCACATGGTGGAAACCGCCTTTTTGCAAATGCTGGCGGGCGGTGTGATGTTCTTTGTCGTGGCGCTGATTTTGGCTTATGGGGTCAGTTTTGCCCTGAAAAAACAGGCGTTAGGTGGCGGTGATATCAAGTTCTTTGCCGCGGCAGGTCTGTGGCTGGGCCCAATGGGGTTGCCGCTGTTTATGTTTCTGGGCGGTTTATTCGGCGTTGTCATGGCGGTTGCCATGCGGGGCAGAAGCGATGACGGGGCCTTTCCTTTTGCGCCGTCTTTGATCCTGGCGCTCATCCTTCTTTTGGTATTCAAGCAACATGTATTCTTAACGATATTGTAGGAAATCTGACCTATGATATGGTGGACGCGATAAAACGGGGGCAAACACGTGGAAATTACAGATCTTTTACGCTTTACAATTGAAAACGATGCATCCGATTTGCATTTGAGCGCGAAAAATCAGCCGATTGTACGCATCAGCGGTAAATTACAGCGGATCAAATCTGAACCTTTAAGTGCGGATGAGATTAAACGCATGGTTTATTCGATCATGAGCGAAGACCAGCGTGCCGAATACGAACGGGAAAAGGAAATCGATTTCGCGATCTCGCTGGGTGATGACGCCCGTTTCCGTGTGAATGCCTTTACAAACCGTATGGGTACAGCGGCCGTCTTTCGTATTATTCCATCCAAAATTCCAACGATGGAGGATTTGGACCTGCCGCGTGTTATGCGCCGACTGGCGGAGTTGGAAAACGGGATCGTCTTGGTTACAGGGCCGACGGGGTCTGGTAAATCGACGACCCTTGCGTCCATGATCAACCATATCAACCGTAAACATCAAAAACATATTCTGACGATTGAAGATCCGGTAGAATTTTTTCATACATCAGACAAAAGCCTCGTTAACCACCGGGAACTTGGCAGTGACACGGTTTCTTTCTCGCGGGCTTTGAAAAGCGCCCTGCGCGAGGATCCGGATGTCATTCTGGTAGGTGAGATGCGTGACTATGAAACCATCTCGCTCGCCTTGACAGCGGCGGAAACCGGTCACTTGGTTTTCGGAACCTTGCACTCGAACTCGGCTTCCAAAACAATTGACCGTATTATTGACGTTTTTCCGGCTGCGGAAAAGGAAATGGTGCGTGCGATGTTGTCCGGATCGGTCCAAGGTGTTATTGCCCAAACCCTGTTGCGCCGAGCAGGCGGCGGACGTGTGGCGGCACATGAAATTATGGTCGGGACCAATGCGGTGCGAAACCTGATCCGTGAAAACCAATTGTCACAGCTGTATTCCATGATCCAGACAGGATCACGATACGGAATGCAGACAATGGAAGATTCGGTCAATGATTTGTTCCAGGCGGGCATTATTACTGAACAGGTGGCCAAAGAGGCCCTGCGTGAAAGCACGGATGATTCCAGTGATTTTGATGATGAATCGGATATGATGGAACAAATGGGCGCTGAAAATCAGGCAGGTGACGATGAAATGCCAATGAACAATCCGCGTCCGCAAACGCCGCCCGTCACATCACCTTCAGCACCGCCATCCTCGGGCCCGCAACTGGAAGAGGACAAAACCAATCCGGCCCCGGCTATGGATGATGAAGGGTATTCGTTCTAATGTCCGAAACACCGGTTATTTTTGATTATCTTAAACGCATGGCTGCGGAAAAGGCCAGCGACCTCTATTTGACTGTAGGTGTCCCGCCGACTTTGCGGCGTGAAAACGAATTCTCTACGATGAGCGAGATAAATCTGACGGATGAGGATATTGAATCCATTTTGTCCGAAGTTTTGACCAGCCGCCAGCGGCGGGAATTTGAATCCAATATGGAATTGAACGTTGCCTTTGATATGGGGGATGAAGGGCGCTTTCGTATCAATATTCTGCGCCAGCGACAACATAACGCGCTGGTTATTCGACGGATTACATCAGAAATCCCAAGCTTTTCCGACCTGTCGCTGCCGCCCGTTCTGGAAAAACTGGCGCTCAGCAAACGGGGGCTGATCTTGGTTTGCGGTGTGACCTCTTCGGGTAAATCGACCTCACTGGCAGCGATGGCGGATTACCGCAACATGAACCAGCCCGGTCATATTATTACGATTGAAGATCCGGTCGAATATTATCATCAGCATAAAAAATCGATTGTGACCCAGCGTGAAGTCGGAATTGATACCGCCTCTTATAATATTGCGTTGAAAAATGCGCTGCGCCAGAAACCCGATGTTATTCTGGTGGGCGAGATCCGCGATCCGGAGGTGATGGAACAGACGATCAGTGCCGCGGAAACCGGACACCTGTGTCTGGCCACATTGCATACCAACAATACCAGTCAGGCGATTGAACGGATCATCAATTTCTTTCCCGAGGAACGTCAGCATCAAATGCGTATGGCACTGGCCATGAACCTGCGGGCCGTTGTCGGCCAGCGTCTGGTTAAGAAAAAAGACGGCGGTCTGGTGCCGGCGGTGGAAATCCTGCTGAACGAGGCCTTTATCCGCGAGCTGATCCTCAATGGTCAGACCCAAAAAATCCGTGAGGTTCTGGTTAAGAATAAACCGGTCGACATGCAAACCTTTGACCAATCCCTGTTTGATATGTATCAGGATGGGGTGATTGATGCCGAAACTGCAATCATGGAAGCCGATATTCCCGGCGATATGCGTGTTCGGATCAAAAAAGGTCTGTTCGGCAGTGGCGGTGACGAAAGCGGATCCGGCCCGCTTTCACAGATTGACAGGCCCAAGCTTACCTTGTAAAAATGATGTGGGGATGTATGCGCCCGTTCTATTCGGGGGTATACGCAATCAGATTTTTTTCATGACGGGCGGTCTTTAAGAATGTTCCAATCCATCTCATCGTTTCACACAACGAAAATCAAAACCTATACCTTATTTTTGGTCTTGTTTATCACGTTGGGCTTGGCCGGCTGTGACCGTGCCGAAAATGCTTTGCAATACGACCGCGGCGCAGATTTGACCCGCGACGGTTATAAAGAGGCCTTGTCACCGCGCCTTCCCGATGTCAGCGATCTAAACACGCCAAATCCGGCCATTCCACAGCCGCAACCGTTCGTATCTGCACCGGTTGAGCTGGAAGACCCGATGCCGCTGGTCTCTATTTCCGTGAACCAGACGGTTCCACTGCGCGATTTGTTGTTTGAACTGACAGATCAGGCCGGATTTGATATCGAAATGGATCCGCAGATTCAGGGCTCTATCATTTTGACGGCGCGCAACCGCCCCTTTGACGAGGTGATTGACCGTATCGCTGATATGGCGGGTCTGCGCTACAAATTGGAAGATGGCCTGCTGCGCGTTCAGTTGGACCGTCCTTATCACCGCAATTACAAACTTGATTACGTGAACATCGTCCGTGCGCTG
>CAXGXG010000050.1:0-8601 GCA_964013525.1 uncultured Alphaproteobacteria bacterium
GCACGCTGTACCTGTGGCTGCTTCGGAGCGGCCATCAACAATGATGGTCTGACGGTATTCGCGGCAGTAATCATCGCCTGCGTAACCATCGCGGATTGGTGTGACTGTACCGGAATTACCGGACTGTGGGTTTGTCCACTGTACGGTTTGACCGATTGGAGCTGTGTAAGCTGACTGTGTTGCCGTCGCCATGTACTGACGATCTGCTTTGTCCAAAGATGAACCGATTTCAGAACCCAACCATGCGCCCAATAGTGTGCCAGCACCTGTTGCGATCAAACGGCCTGAACCGCCACCGATTTGTGAGCCCAGCAAACCACCACCGACTGCACCAGCGGCCGCGCCTACGGTTTGTTTGCCGCCCATGCCGGCTACACCGTCCCATGCGCCTGAATTGTTTGCACAGCCACCCAGTGTTAGAGCAACGGCCATACCTACTGCCATAAGTTTTGCTTTCATTTTGTAATCCTTAATTTTGGTTAAATACAATACAGATTATAGATATCTTATATTATATTGATATTCTACATCTATTATATTGATATTCTACATCTGTTTAAATTTTACGAAAGGAGTTGATTTGCCCCTCACGCTGTACCCAAATCCATACGATGTTTTTCAAGAATGGTTCCAACTGGCGCAAAAGAAAGAGGCTGTTGATCCCAATGCTATGACCCTGGCAACCGTTGACGAAGATTTGCAACCGGCCGCGCGTACGGTCCTTTTGAAGGAATGGGATGAGGATGGTTTCGTTTTTTACACTAATTACCAGAGCCGCAAGGCGCATGCCATCAATGCCAATCCAAAAGCAGCGCTGTTGTTTTACTGGAAATCATTATCCAGACAAATTCGCATTGAGGGGGCGGTTCATCGTGTTTCTGCAGAACGCTCGGATGCATACTTTGCGACGCGCCCGCGCGACAGCCAGGTCGGGGCCTGGGCTTCAAAACAATCAGCGCCAATGGATGATAGGGGCCAATTGGCGGATCGCATCGTGCATTATAAAAATGAATTTGATGGCATGCCGATCATTCCGCGCCCGGAATGGTGGGGTGGATATTGTGTGAAGCCAAATAGAATGGAGTTCTGGATGGCTGGGGAAAACCGTCTGCACGAACGCGCAGTCTATATAAAAGAAGGTGTGGGCTGGCAAAGTCAGTTGCTTTATCCGTGATAGAAAACAGAACAGCCCCTTGAAGATCAGTACTGAAGTGTATAATTTGATCCCATCAGAATTGACACAGATTGAGGAGTAGAAATGTCCGAAACCTATGAATTTCAGGCCGAGGTTGGCCGCCTGCTGGATATTGTTGCCAATGCGCTTTACACGGAAAAGGAAATCTTTTTACGGGAATTGATTTCGAACGCATCAGATGCTTGTGACAAATTGCGTTATAAGGCCCTCACAGATGACAAACTGATTGCTGATGATCCAGACCTAAAAATCCGCCTGACTTTTGATACCGAGGCCCGCACCCTGACAGTTGCGGATAACGGAATTGGTATGGATAAGGCCGAATTGATCGAAAACCTTGGTACCATCGCCCATTCGGGTACATCCAAATTGGTCGAGCAGCTAAAAGACGCCCAAGGCAAAGATGCGGTCAACCTGATTGGGCAATTCGGCGTTGGTTTCTATTCTGTTTTCATGGTCGCTGATAAAGTTGTTGTAACAACACGTAAGGCCGGAACGGATCAGGGATGGACATGGACATCAGACGGACGTGGATCCTATGCGATTGATCAGGCCGTATCTGCAAAGCGCGGCACAGAAATTGAAATCCATCTGAAAGACGAGGCAGGTGAATATTTGCTGGAAGAGCGCCTTAAGCACATCGTCAAAAAATATTCCGACCACATTAATTTCCCAATTGTTTTGGGCGAGGGGGATGATGCCCCGAAAATTAACAGTGGGGCCGCGCTATGGATGCAGCCTAAAGATGACATCACGGATAAAGACTACACAGAATTCTATCACCACGTTTCCAGTGCGGGCCTTGCGATGGATGAGCCGCTTTATCACTGGCATTGGAAGGCCGAAGGGACGTTTGAGTATACCAATCTCTTATTTATCCCGGGCATGAAGCCATTTGATCTATACGACCCTAAACGCGCGCACGGCGTCAAGCTGTACGTAAAGCGGGTCTATATTACGGATGGTGTTGAAGGGTTAATCCCGCCGTTTCTGCGCTTTATCAAAGGTGTTGTTGATAGTGAAGATTTGCCGCTGAATATCAGCCGCGAAATGCTGCAAAACAATCCGCTTGTTGCCAAAATGGGACGTACGATTACAAAACGTATTCTAACAGACCTTAAAAATATGGCCGTTGATAACCCAGGCCTGTTTAAAGATATCTGGGCACAATTCGGCCCTGTGATCAAAGAAGGCCTGTATGATGCGCATGAATATCGTGATCAACTGAATGAAGTTGTGCGTTTTCACTCCACACGGGGTGATGATTTGGTTAGCCTTCAGGATTATATTGATAATATGCCGGAAGGTCAGTCGCACATCTATTACATTTCGGCGGGTGATCTGGATACGGCCAAAAACTCTCCACAATTGGAAGGGTTCAAAGCCAAAGGGGTTGAAGTTTTGTTTATGACAGACACCATTGACGAATTCTGGATTCCAATGGCGCGCAACTTTATGCAGAAGGATTTTAAATCCGTAACCAAGGGTGGGGCCGACCTTGCCGATATTGGCAAAGATAACACCAAAGAAGATACGACAGAGGACGAAAAAGTGGTGAATGATAAAATCGCACCGCTTTTGGAAAAGCTGAAATCCGTGTTGGAAGATCAGGTCAAGGATGTAACGATTTCTGAGCGTTTGACGGAAAGTCCTGTATGCCTGGTTGCTGATGATGCCGGTGCCGATATGCACATCGAACGGGTTTTAAAGAAAACCCAAGGTTATGAGGAGCTTTCAAAACGTATTCTGGAGGTCAATCAGGACCATCCCGTTATCGTCAAGCTTAGCGAGATGGTTGCCAGCGATGATAAGGGCGCTTTAGAGGATGCGGCATGGTTGTTGCTGGATCAGGCGCGGATAATCGAAGGCGAGCCTCTTCCTGACCCGTCCGCATTTGCACGGCGCATGTCAAAAATGATGTCTTATGGATTGGGCATCGGCTAAGCAGCGTTGGGGCGAAGATAGGCTCTTCACTTAAGTCGATGGGGGCAAGCCCTTGCGCCTTTGCTGTGTTCCAGGGTTTGCGTCCCCGCGTGGCTTGATGTGTGGAAACTGGCTCTCCACGACGGATTTTAGGGCGCGAAGGTTCTTTGGATTCTGAATGTAGGGGCGATAGCTGCCCATCTCGTCCTTGGCCAGAAAATGCATATAATAATCTTCAATCATTGCCGCTTGCTGTTCTGTTCCAAAATCGTCAAACGTGTCGCCATAGTTCACACTGTAATCATAGCCACGCTTTTCGGCCATCCGAAGGAAGTCTCTTGCAAATCCGTAATTCTGCGTCTGCCAAAGATGTGTCATTTCATGCAGAAAGATTGATTTTTCAATGTCTGGCGCGTGTGTAAAATCTTTGCTGTGGTTTTTGCCCTCAAAAAAATAAACGGCCGACAACATGTTTCGCGTCTTTGCCAGTGACGGTGGGTTTGCGTTCTGACAAAAATGCAAGCGAATATCCTGCGTTTTAAAATCAGACCCCAATACCTGTTTTGCAAAAGATGTTTCAGCATTTGTCAGCGCGCGATCTGTCATCTCAGGCGTTTCTACGCACGTTTCGGCCATATGGGGGTTGTTCAGAACCAAAAGCAAATATCCGAAAACGCCAGCATTTCCTAAAAGAAGGGCGTTGGTGAGCGCCCTTCGTAAAGGGCTAGGGGTAGGGGGTTTATCCCGAGCTTGAGTTTTTTTATTGTTGGTCACCAATAAACTGTAAACGGAAAAAGCGGTTATGTAAATAATTTTGCATGTCTTTTAAGATTTCGCTAAGTCCTCTGCCCTAGAATAAGAGAGGTTTTAAAGAAGAGGGTAGGCGTGTCTGAAAGCGGCGGCATATTAAATATTGCATCTTGGGTGATTATCGTTTTATCGACTGTCCTTTTTATGAACTATGAATTTTTTCCGCCAGAGGGTGGAAAGGAGCAAAGCTTTGTCGCACGTGTATCCACAAACCTTGTTAATACGGCTGCGGCCAAAATGGTCGACAAGACGGCCGCTCATATTGGCGAGCATTTTCTGAACGGCGCTGTAGGTGCCCAGTTTGCGGGTGTGAATGCGGATGCGTTTAAAGATAAGGAGGTTCAGCCCTGCCAACAGGAGGCTGCATATGAACATTATTGTATGAGCTATAATCTGAAAACACAGACACTGGATCCGGGAAATATTGCGGAAGGTCTGCCCCAGGGCCCGGATGTCAATGCGGCTCTTCAGTATATTGAAGGCTGTTACATTAAGGGCAACCCGTTTCAGGTTTGTGTCTATACGCCGGATCAGGAAGGGGTATAAAAGTAATGTCCGTTATTCGCACATAATCATATTGAATTCTGGCATCATTTCATCTTCGTACATGTCAATCTCATCTTCGGTCATACCAAAATGGTAGCCGATTTCCTGTAAGATGACGCGGCTCATCAAAATATATAAATCTTCCTGTGTGTCACACCAGGCATCCAGAATAGGGCGGCGGTAAAGATATAGAATGTCTTGGCGGTTGGCCAAACCATTGCGATTCAACGCCTTTGGACCGGACGTTTGGTAAACGCCGAATACATCATACGGATCTTCCAGGTCCAGCTCATCCATAATATAATCATCAGGAACGTCCTCGACTTCAATATGAAGTTTACCGACGTATTTTTCCAGCGCATCAGGCAGTTCGTCAACAATCTCTTCTGCGATTGTTGTCATATCCTCAAGCGATGGTGGGGTTGTATACCCCATCATTATAGTTTGACTTTGCAATGTGATTCCCCCAAGAATTGGAAGCAAAAGGTTGGTATAACCAGTGTAACAAAAATGGAAGAAAAAGAAATGGTAAAAAAGCTCGATTCGAAAAAAAAACAGGAACGACTCGCCAAACTGCATGGCTGGGATATGGTTGACGGGCGTGATGCGATCACAAAAAAACTTAAGTTCAAAAACTTTTCGCAGGCTTTTGCCTTTATGACGCGTGTGGCGATGAAGGCTGAAAAAATGATCCACCACCCCGAATGGTTTAACGTTTACAATACAGTCGAAATTACACTCAGTACCCATGATGCCGGGGGGTTGTCTGAAAAAGACATTGAAATGGCAAAATATATTGATAAGATCACGAGCTGAATTGACATAATAATTGCGACGTGGTATCTTCCCTGCAATCAAAAATTTTTGTTGGGAGATTCCATATGTCAAAACCCGAAGACAATCCGGAGCTGGACGAAGCGATCCATTTTCATCGCGATTTTGACGATGTCTATTTAGCCATCAGCGCGGATGTTCCCGCATTTATGAGTGGTCCTGCAGGGTCAGGTAAAACCTCTATCGCAAAACGCATAGCTGAAAGGCTGGGTTTGGACTTCTATTACACAGGCGCCATTGAATCTGCATTTCAAGTCAAAGGCTTTATTGATGCCCACGGCAAAACCGTTCGTACCCAATTTCGCGAAGCTTATGAAAAGGGTGGGCTTTTCCTGTTTGATGAGCTGGATGCATCAGAATCTCATGCCATTGTTGCCCTTCATGCGGCGCTGGACAACGGGATCCTTGATGCCCCGGATGGAATGATCAAAAAACACAAAGATTTCAAATTCATCGCAGCCGCAAATACATGGGGGCATGGCGCAACCATGCAATATATTGGCCGTAATGCTTTAGACGGTGCAACCATGGACCGTTATGCGGTCATTCCGGTTGAATACGACACGGCGTTGGAAAAACAAATTGTAGAAAACCGTTACGGTGCCGAGTTTATGTCTTGGGTGGATACCATTCACAAATCCCGTGCTGTTGCGCGCCAATTGGAAATGCAACATATTATATCCACACGGGCGGTGATCAATGGCGCAAAGCTCCTCAAAAATGGTATGGGGCGGGACAAGGCCTTTACCTATACGGTTTTAAAGGGGATAGAAGATGTTTTGCTTGATCAATTCCTGCACGCAATGAAGGAGAAGATCAGAGAAAGCAAACTGCCCGGCATGGATGATCAGCTAAAAGAATTACGAGCCACGCTCGAAGCCTTGCAAGACACATTTAATAAATACGCGGTGCGCATGGATGATATGACACGTATGCGTAAGCGACTGCGGAACCTGTCTGATAAAATTGATGAAACCGAACAAAACCTTCCGGTATTGGAGGAATTTGAAAAACGGGCTGAGGGATTGTCAGACAAAGCAAAGCCCAAAGTCAGCAAAGCATCTGATGCGTGTCCCAATGCGAATGATGATAGGCAACAAGCGGCCTCGGCGCCTGTTCCACCGCCAAACCGCTCTTGGCCTCCTAAAAATTAAGGCTGTATAATGTCTGCTATTTTGTTGGATTTTAAAAACACCAAGGACTACCTCAACTGGATTGAGGAGAAAAAAGTTATTTGGCGCAAATCTGACTTGGCAAGTCATTCCAGTGATTACAAGTTTTCAGGTACGCACAGTTTTGACGAAGCCTGGCAAATGGCAAAATATGGATGGCCGCAGGGCCTTCGTTTGTTGCAAAATGCAGTTCAGGTCGCGCGTGATGAACGGGATCTGAACAAACGCCCAAAACACACATTTGATGTTGCGGGTTTTCGTCCCAGTCCGGGACGTGCAGCTGCAGGCGATGTTTTTTCAATGGTGAGGCGCGGACGCCGTTTTGACAGCACGCCCATCATCAAAATCACAACAGACATGACATACAGTGGCGATACGCCACGTGATCGCGTGATGACGTGGGGGGCGGCAATCTGCTCTTATATTAATGCGTTGGAAATCCAAGGCTATTCGGTAGAGCTGAATCATTTGTTTGAAGTTTGCTCTTATAACGAAGGGCCTCCGGTCTCTGTCAAAGTTAATCTGAAGCAGCCGGGACAACCGCTTGCCATGTCGTCAGTTGTGTTCTGGTGGGCGCACCCGTCATCGCTACGCCGCATCTTTTTTGCAACGATGGAACGTCTGAATGTCGAAAAATATTATTCTCAGGGCTATGGCATTCCATCCCGGGTACGGGAACACCCGTCTGATGAGTTGTATTTGAATGTGGACCAGTCCTCTTACAGCAGTTTTAAAACCAACTTGGGCGTCATTCAATCGCGTCACAGCGCATTAATGGCGGCGGCCCGCAGGGCGTCGGCCAAGAAGGCAACAGCCCCGCAACCTTGATTTTATTGTTTCTTTAATTTTCCTCTTTATACTGGTGGTATGAAGATTATGGACCGCGAAGGTGGGAACGCATTTTTTATTATTCTTTTGGCTGTGGCGCTTTTGGGTGCATTCACCGCCACCGTTATGAATATTGAAAAAGATGGCGGGGATGGATCGCAGGAACAACAAGCCATTCAGCTGGGTAAAATGGTCCAGTCATTTGGTGGGATCCGTGATGCCATTTATAAGCTTAAAATGGTCAATGAATGCGCAGACGGGGAAATCAGTTTTGTCCATGATAGCAACACGGATGGCGCCTACAGCAGCGCTGATGATTACTGGAATGCCGCCGCGCCGATATCCTGTTATCTTTTTGACCCCGGGGGCGCGGGTTTGGGTGTTCCGGCCATTCCCAAAGGTGTCAATGATGGCACCGCTTGGGCTGTAACAGCAAATAACCGAATTGTCGGTGTTGGTGATGAAAGCCAGGCCGACCTTGCCATTATTATTCCGAATCTGACGTTAAGTGCATGTAATGAGTTGAACCGTAATTTTGGTGCGCCTACAAATACGGACGGCAGCCCGATTGAAGAAGGAAGCAACCTGGTAACCACGCCTCTTTACGTAGGGACGTGGGGAACGTCAGGTGCTAATCTCATTGATAATGTAAGCGGCAGTACAGAGGTTTGCGTGAATGCAACCCAAGTTGATGGAACGGCCGCCGGCGATAATTATTATTTCATCTACACCCTTGTCAGTCGATAAACTTAGCGCGGGGCCAAACGCAGGGCCCCATCCAGACGAATTGTGGTTCCATTTATCATCGCGTTTTCAATAATGTGTTCAGCCAGCTTTGCAAATTCCTGTGCTTGACCCAGGCGCTTTGGAAAGACGGTCGTTGATTTGAGGCTGTCCTGAACCTCTTCTGGCATGGCTGTGATCATCGGTGTTTCCATGATGCCTGGTGCGATGGTTACAACCCGAATACCAAACTTCGAAAGCTCGCGTGCAATCGGCAAGGTCATGGAGACGATTCCACCCTTTGATGCGGCATATGCGGCCTGGCCGATTTGCCCTTCATAGGCAGCAATTGATGCCGTATTGATAACAACGCCGCGTTCACCGTCGTCGTTCAGGGGATCCGCATTGACCATGCGATCGGCGCAGATGCGCAGCATGTTAAAGCTGCCGATCAGGTTGACGCTCAACGTCTTTTCGAACAACCCCAAATCATGCGGACCGTCACGTCCGACCGTGCGGGCACCCGGGCAGATCCCGGCGCAGTTGATCAAAATGCGCGGTGTGCCGTAT